>NZ_JBRRDR010000035.1:0-48210 GCF_056759755.1 Stenotrophomonas sp. STEN046 | reverse complement strand
GGATGGCGCCATCGAGCCCCCATGGATGGGTTTACGGCGTGTCCTGACCACCCACACCGCCCCGCCATCCCACGAAATGCCGCTTTGGCTTTGGCTTTGGCCGTTGCATTGAGCAGGCGCAGGGCGCAGCCCTGCCGAAAACACCCCGACCATGACTGCAGTCACTTGTCCGAACGCCCGCCGCTGGCGAAAGTCGGGAGGTTGACGTGATCGGAGCGGTCCTTTGCCGCCCGCACGGTTGTGAGAGAGAGACGCAGTGCAACGACGTGAGTTCCTGGCATTTTCCGGTCTGGGCCTGGCGGGCCTGGTGTTGCCGCATTCGCGGCTGATCGCCGCCGAGCAGCTGCTGGCCCCGGTCGATACGGCCCAGCGCCGGCGCCTGGCCGAGGTCGCCCTCGCAGCCGCGCGCACGGCCAAGGCCAGCTACTGCGATGTGCGCATCGGCCGCTACCTCAACCAGTCGGTCATCACCCGCGAACACCAGGTCGGCAACGTGACCAACCGCGAGTCGTCCGGGGTGGGCGTGCGGGTGATCGTCAACGGCGCCTGGGGCTTTGCCGCCACCCACCAGCAGACCGAAGCGGCGGTGCGCACCGCCGTGGAACAGGCCACGGCCATCGCCCGCGCCAATGCCGGTATCCAGACCCGGCCGGTGCAGCTGGCGCCGACACCGTCGGTCGGCGAGGTGCACTGGCAGACACCGATCCGCCGCAACGCCATGGAAGTGCCGATCCAGGACAAGGTCGAGCTGCTGCTGGCGCTCAACGCCGCGGCACTGAACGCCGGCGCCGACTTCATCAATTCCACGTTGTTCCTGGTCAACGAGCAGAAGTACTTCGCCTCCAGCGACGGCTCGTTCATCGACCAGGACATCCACCGCATCTGGCTGCCGTTCACCGCCACCGCCATCGACAAGGCCAGCGGCAGGTTCCGTACCCGCGCCGGGCTGTCCTCGCCGATGGGCATGGGCTACGAATTCCTCGATGGCGACGCGCGCGGCAAGGTACAGCTGCCGGGCGGCATCACCGCCTACCGCGATTCCTACGACCCGGTTGAAGACGCGATCGCCGCCGCCCGCCACGCGCGCGAGAAGCTCAAGGCACCGTCGGTCAAGCCCGGCAAGTACGACCTGGTGCTGGACCCGTCCAACCTGTTCCTGACCATCCACGAGAATGTCGGCCATCCGCTGGAGCTGGACCGCGTGCTCGGCTACGAAGCCAACTATGCCGGCACCAGCTTCGCCACGCTGGACAAGCGCGACGCCGGCTTCCGCTGGGGCAGCGACATCGTCACCTTCTTCGCCGACAAGACCCAGCCCGGCAGCCTGGGTGCGGTCGGCTACGACGACGAAGGGGTGAAAACCCAGCGCTGGGACCTGGTGCGCGATGGCGTGCTGGTCGACTACCAGGCCACCCGCGATGAAGCCCATATCCTCGGCCGCGATGCGTCGCACGGCTGCAGCTACGCCGATTCATGGTCCAGCGTGCAGTTCCAGCGCATGGCCAATGTCTCGCTGGCGCCGGGCAAGGCGCCGCTGAGCGTGGCCGACATGATCAAGGACGTGGAGAACGGCATCTACATCCACGGCCGCGGCTCGTATTCGATCGACCAGCAACGCTACAACGCGCAGTTCGGCGGCCAGCTGTATTACCAGATCAAGGACGGAAAGATCGCCGGCATGGTCGAGGATGCGGCCTACCAGATCCGCACGCCGGAGTTCTGGAACGCCTGCACCGCCATCTGCGATGAGCGCGACTTCCGGCTGGGCGGTTCGTTCTTCGACGGCAAGGGCCAGCCCGGCCAGGTCTCGGCGGTCTCGCACGGTTCGTCCACCACCCGCTTCAACGGCATCAACATCATCAATACCGCGCGCAGTCTCGGCGCCTGAGTCTTCCCATCCTTCGACGTGGAGAGCAGCCTTGCAAAGACGTGACTTCCTGGCCCTGACCGGGCTTACCGCGGGCGGCCTGATCGTGCCCTCCTTCTTCGGCAAGGCGATTGCCGCCGAGCAGCTGCAGAGCACGCTGGACCTGGGGCTGAAGAAGCGCCTGGCCGATGCGGCGCTGGCCGCTGCGCGCCAGGCCGGTGCCACCTACTGCGATGTGCGCATCGGCCGCTACCTGCGCCAGTTCGTGATCACCCGCGAGGACAAGGTGCAGAACGTGGTGAACACCGAATCCACCGGTGTGGGCATCCGGGTGATCGTCAACGGCGCCTGGGGTTTCGCCGCCACCAATGCACTGAGCACCGCCGACGTGGCCCGCGCCGCGCAGCAGGCAGCAGCGATCGCCAAGGCCAATGCCGGTGTGCAGACCGCACCGGTGCAGCTGGCCAAGGCGCCGGGCGTGGGCGAGGTCAGCTGGAAGACGCCGATCCGCAAGAACGCGATGGAAGTGCCGATCAAGGAAAAGGTCGACCTGCTGCTGGACGTCAACGCCGCTGCAATGGGCGCCGGCGCCAGCTTCGTCAACTCGATGCTGTTCCTGGTGAACGAGCAGAAATACTTCGCGTCCACCGATGGTTCCTACATCGACCAGGACGTGCACCGCATCTGGGCGCCGATGACGATCACCGCCATCGACAAGGCCAGTGGCAAGTTCCGCACGCGCGAGGGCCTGTCGGCGCCCATGGGGCTGGGCTACGAGTACCTGGATGGCGCGGCGGCCGGCAAGGTGCTGACCCCCAATGGCGTGGTGAACTACGGCTCGTCCTACGACATGAAGGAAGACGCCATCGCCGCGGCCAGGCAGGCGCAGGAGAAGCTGAAGGCGCCGTCGGTGAAGCCGGGCAAGTACGACCTGATCCTGGATCCGTCGCACACCTGGCTGACCATTCACGAATCGATCGGCCATCCGCTGGAACTGGACCGCGTGCTCGGCTACGAAGCCAACTACGCCGGCACCAGCTTTGCCACCCTGGACAAGCGCGAGCAGCACTTCCAGTACGGCAGCGACAAGGTCAACATTTTCGCTGACAAGACCCAGCCGGGCAGCCTCGGCGCCGTGGCATACGACGACGAAGGCGTGAAGTGCAAGCGCTGGGATCTGATCAGCGACGGCAAGCTGGTCGATTACCAGACCATCCGCGACCAGGCACACATCCTGGGCAAGACCGAATCGGACGGCTGCTGCTATGCCGATTCGTGGTCCAGCGTGCAGTTCCAGCGCATGGCCAACGTGTCGATGGCGCCGGGCAAGACCCCGCTGAGCGTGGCCGACATGGTCAAGGACGTGGAGAACGGCATCTACATCATCGGCGACGGCTCCTTCTCGATCGACCAGCAGCGTTACAACGCGCAGTTCGGCGGCCAGCTGTTCTACGAGATCAAGAACGGCAAGATCACCCGCATGCTCGAAGACGTGGCCTACCAGATCCGCACGCCGGAGTTCTGGAATGCCTGCACCGCCGTGGCCGACGAGCGCGACTACCGCCTGGGCGGTTCGTTCTTCGACGGCAAGGGCCAGCCGGGCCAGGTCTCGGCGGTCTCGCACGGTTCGTCCACGGCGCGCTTCAACGGCATCAACGTCATCAACACCGCACGCAGCCTCGGCTGATCGGTCAGGAGCCCTTACACCATGAGTATCTTCACCGAAGCCCAGGCCAAGACCATCCTCGACAAGGTCATCGCCTTGTCCAAGGCCGATGAGTGCAGCGCCGTGCTGGCCGGTTCGATTGCCGGCAACATCCGCTTCGCACTGAACAACGTGTCCACCAGCGGCATCGTCGACAACACCGAACTGGCCGTCACCGTGGCGTTCGGCAAGCGCGTCGGTACCGCATCGATCAATGAGTTCGACGATGCAGCGCTGCAGCGCGTAGTACGCCGCGCCGAGGACCTGGCGCGCCTGGCACCGGAGAACCCGGAGTTCATGCCTGCCATCGGCAAGCAGAGCTACCGTGCCAGCCCGACCTTCAGCGAATCCACCGCGGCGATCGATCCGGCGTTCCGTGCCAAGGTCGCTGCCGATTCGATCGCACCCTGCCGGGGCAACGGCTTGATCGCCGCCGGCTTCCTCGAAGACGGCCAGGGCTTCTACGCGACAGCCAACAGCAATGGCAACTTCGGCTACCAGCGCACCACCAACTTCGACTACACCTGCACCGTGCGCACCGAAGACGGTCGTGGTTCGGGCTGGGTCGGTCGCAACCTGAAGGATGCGGCCGACTTCAAGGCCGACCAGGACGTGCGCATCGCCATGCGCAAGGCCACCGAGTCGGCCGAGGCCAAGGCGCTGGAACCGGGCAAGTACACCGTGATCCTGGAACCGGCGGCGGCGGCAGGCCTGATCAGCTTCATGATGAACTTCTTCAGCGCGCGCTCGGCGGATGAAGGCCGCAGCTTCCTGTCGAAGAAGGGCGGTGGCAACAAGCTGGGCGAGCAGGTGTACGACCCGCGCGTGACCATGCACGCTGACCCGTGGCATCCCGAAGCGCCGGTGCTGCCGTGGGATGGCGAAGGCATGCCGCGCGAGCGCATGGCCATCATCGAAAACGGCAAGATCGCCAACCTGGATTACTCGCGCTTCTGGGCTCAGAAGCAGGGCAAGACCGCCAGGGCGACCCCGGGCAACCTGCTGATGAGCGGCGGCGACAAGAGCACGGCCGAGCTGGTGCGCGGCACCCAGAAGGGCATCCTGGTCACCCGCACCTGGTACATCCGCATGGTCGATCCGCAGACCGTGCTGCTGACCGGCCTGACCCGCGATGGCACCTTCTACATCGAGAACGGCCAGATCAAGCACCCGGTGAAGAACTTCCGCTTCAACGAGTCGCCGGTGATCATGCTCAACAACATCGAAGAGCTCGGCAAGCCGGTGCGCGTGGCCGGTGACGAATCCAGCTTCGTGATGATGATCCCGCCGATGAAGCTGCGCGACTTCACCTTCACCTCGCTGTCCGACGCGGTCTGATGGATCGCCGGGCCTGCCTGCGCTGGTTGGCCGCTGCTGCTTCGGCAGCGGCGCTGCCCGCGTGGGCACAGGCAGGCCCGCGCAGTTCGCGCTACGACTTCTGGTTCACCCGCCTGCAGTACGACTCCGGCGACTGGGATGTGGACGCGCGCATGCCGTCCAACCTGATCACCTCGCTGATCGATTACACCGCGCTGCGGGTGGACCCGCAGGAGCACGTAATCGCGCTGGCCGACCCGCGCATGCTGGAAGCGCCGTTCTGCTACCTGGCCGGGCACACCCTGGTGGAGTTCAACGCCGCCGAGCGGCAGAACTTCGTGCGCTACGTCCGCAACGGTGGCTTCGTCTTCGTCGACGACTGCAACCACGATATCGATGGTCTGTTCGCCACCTCGTTCGAAGCGCAGATGGGCCGCCTGTTCGGGCCGAAGGCGCTGCACAAGCTGCCCAACAACCACGCGCTGTACCGCAGCTTCTTTCGTTTTCCCGAAGGCCCGCCGGCCACCAGTTTCGAACTGAACGGCTGGGGCGACGACCTGGTGCACGACTACCTGAAGGGCATCGAGGTCGACGGCCGCCTGGGCCTGCTCTACAGCAACAAGGACTACGGTTGCGAATGGGACTACGACTGGCGCAACAAGCGTTTTCTTGCCGAGGACAACACCCGTTTCGGCGTCAACATCGTGATGTACGCATTGAACAATTGAACGGACCACAGCCATGACCAGCCCCGACCTCGATTCCCTGCTGCCGCGCCTGCATGATCTGCGCGCTGCGCTCGCACGCGCCGTGGTCGGCCAGAACGCCGTGGTCGAGCAGCTGTTGATCGGCCTGCTGGCCGGCGGCCATTGCCTGCTGGAAGGTGCACCCGGGCTGGGCAAGACCCTGCTGGTGCGCTCGCTGGGGCAGGCGCTGGAACTGCAGTTCCGGCGCGTGCAGTTCACCCCGGACCTGATGCCCAGCGACATTCTCGGCACCGAGCTGCTGGAGGAAGACCACGGCACCGGCCATCGCCATTTCCGCTTCCAGCAGGGCCCGATCTTCACCAACCTGCTGCTGGCCGACGAACTCAACCGCACCCCGCCCAAGACCCAGGCCGCGCTGCTGGAAGCCATGCAGGAACGCACCGTCAGCTACGCCGGCACCACCTATGCACTGCCTGCACCGTTCTTCGTGCTGGCCACGCAGAACCCGATCGAGCAGGCCGGCACCTACCCGCTGCCGGAAGCGCAGCTGGATCGCTTCCTGCTGCACGTGCAGGTCGATTACCCCAGCGAGGACGAAGAACGGCAGATCCTGGAGCAGACCACCGGCGGTGCCACCGACGCGGTGCCGAAGGTGATGGATGCCGAGGCGGTGCTTGCGCTGCAGGGCGCTGTACGCCAGGTACATGTCAGCCCCGATGTGCTGGCCTGGATCACCCGCCTGGTGCGCGCCAGCCGCCCCGGCGAAAGCGCACCGGCAGCAATCAACCAGTGGGTGAAATGGGGTGCCGGCCCGCGTGCCGGGCAATCGCTGGTGCTGGCGGCAAAAGCGCGTGCGCTGCTGCAGGGCCGTTTTGCCGCCACCCGTGAGGATGTGCAGGCCCTGGCCGCGCCGGTGATGCGTCATCGCCTGCTGTTGTCGTTCGCCGCCGAGGCCGAGCAGAAGCGTGCCGACGACGTGGTCGCCGCGCTGCTGCAGGCCGTGCCGTTCCCGGGTTGATCCACGCGTGAACGCGGGTACGCCGTTGGCCCTGCCCCCCGAACTGCGTGCGCGCCTGCGCATGCTGCGGTTGCGCCCGCGCCTGGCCAGCGGCGCCAGTGGCATCGGCCAGCACGCCAGCCGCAGCCGGGGCGCCGGCCTTGAATTCGCCCAGTACCGCGCCTACGAACCCGGCGACGCACTGCGCCAGATCGACTGGAAGCTGTACGCACGCTCGGATCGCTTCTTCGTGCGCGAATCCGAACGCGAAAGCCCGATCACCGTCTGGCTGCTGCTCGATGCCACCGCCTCGGCCGGCCAGACCGATCGCGCGGCACCGCAGCGCACGCGGCTTGACCACATGCGCGGCGTTGCGGCCTGCCTGGTCGAACTTGCCCTGCAGCAGGGCGACCGTTTCGGCCTGCTGGCGATCAATGGCGATGGACTGCAGCTGGTGCCCGCAGCGAACGGCGCACGCCAACGTGACCGCGTGCATCTGCAACTTCATGCGCTGCAGGCGCGCGGCGGCTGGCCATCGGCGGACCGGCTGCGCCCACTGTGGGAACGCGTGCGCCCGGGCGACCTGCTGCTGGCCGTTGGCGATGGCTTCGATGAAGCCGGCATCGTACTGCTGGAACAACTGGCCAGCGCGCGCCGCGAAGTGGCCCTGCTGCAGATCCTGACGGCCGACGAACGCGACTTCCCGTTCGACGCCGGCCATCGATTCCGCGACCCCGAGACCGGCGATGAGCTGCTGGGCGATGGTACGGCGATCCGCATGGATTACCTGCAGCGCTTCGCCGATGCGCGCGCGGCGTTGCAGTCGCGCCTGCAGGCCAGTGGCATCGCCTGCGCGACCGGCTGGCTTGACCAGCCGCTGGACCAGCCGCTGCAGGCGCTGTTCGGCCGTGGGGGCGGCGCATGAGCCTGCTGTACCCGCTGGGACTGGCCGCCTTGGCGGCGTGGCTGCTGCCACTGCTGATCCACCTTGCGCGGCGACATCCGTATACGCCGCTGGATTTCGCCGCACTGCGCTGGCTGCGCGCACAGATCCGGCCGCGTCAGCGCATCCGCTTCGATGACTGGCCGTTGCTGCTGGTGCGCCTGCTGCTGCTGGCGGCGCTGGCGCTGCTGCTGGCACGACCGGCGTTGACCGGCCCGGCGCCGGCACCTTCGGCATGGCACGTGGTGGCTCCCGGGCTGGACGCCAACGCACTGCGCGGTGCTGATGAGGATGGCACCTGGCACTGGCTGGCACCCGGCTTCCCGCCCATCGGGCAGGCGCCAGCACCGTCCCCGGCCACCCTGCCGAGCCTGCTGCGCGAGCTGGATGCGCAGCTGCCTGCCGGCACCGCGTTGGCCGTCCACGTCCCCGATCCGTTGCCTGGGCTGGATGGCGCGCGCCTGCAGCTGTCACGCGACGTGCAGTGGCACCCGCAGCCGTTGCCGATCACCGCGCCTCAAGCTGCAACCGCGCCGCCGCGCCTGCGTGTGCACAGCGATGCAGCCGCCCCGGTCCGGCACTGGTTGGGTGCGCTGCAGCGCGCGTGGGGCATGCAGACGCCACCGGCGTCGCTGCCACAGGATGCGCTGCCCGAGCGCGGCGAGATCGGCGTATGGAGCAGCAGCGAGGCTTTACCGGCGAACTGGCAGGCCTGGCTGCACGGTGGTGGCAGCGTAGTGACCGCGGCCAAGCCCACCGCCAAGGCCACTGTCCTGTTGCGTGATACCAATGGCATGCCGTTGCTGTGGCAGCAGCGCATCGGCCAGGGCCGCCTGTTGTCGCTGACCGGCGAGTGGAACACCGCCAGCAACGCCGCACTGCGCGATCCAGAGCTGCCGCGTTCCCTGCTGCTGGCCCTGCAGCCGCTGCCGCCGCCGCGGGTAGGTGATGCAAAGGACCACGCGCCACATCGGACCGCGCTTCCCGCGGCAGAGCCGGCAGTGCGCGAGCCCACGGCGTGGCTTCTGCTGGCAATCGTGCTGCTGTTCGCACTGGAACGCTGGATGGCCAGCAGCGCGCGGCGCAGGGTAGTCGCATGAAGGCGCTGCAGCATGCCTGGCAACGTGCGCGTCGTCGGCGCGCCGCCATCGCCCTGCTGCTGGGCCTGCCGTGGACGCTGGCCGCCACGGTGCTCGCGCTGCGGCTGTTCGGCTTCGATATCGCCTGCGTGGTCGCCACGATCACCGTGCTGGCCTGCGCAGCGTTCGCCACCGCCCGCGCCCGCCAGCTGGATCGCCGATGGCTGCAGCGCCAGCTCGATGGCAGCGGCAGCAGCGAAGACAGCGCCGACCTGCTGTTCGCCGACGCGGCTACGCTCAACCCGTTGCAGCATCGGCAGCGCCGCCATGTGCTGGCCACGCTGGAAGGCACGATGCCGGACCTGCGCCCGCATTGGCCGCGCCGGGCAGTGGCGCTGTGCTGGATCGGTGGCCTGACTGTGGCCCTGCTCGCCTTCGGCTGGCCGCGTTCGGGCCCGGTCCCGGCAGCGCTTCCTTCCAGCGCAGCGGGCAGCACGGCCAGCGCAGGCCCGCTGCGACTGCAGTCCAGCCGCCTGCGCATCGACGCACCGGCTTACACCGGGCAGGCCACGCTGACCCAGAACACGCTGGATGCAAAAGTCGCCGTCGACAGCCGTTTGTCCTGGTCGCTGCGCTTCGACCGCACGCCCGACAAGGCGTGGCTGCAGTTCCACGATGGCCGGCGCCTGCCGCTGAGCGAGCACGACGGCCAGTGGCAGGCACAGGATGTGGCGCGTACGCCGGTGCTGTACCGGGTGGTGAGCGAACCGGCGCTGGCTGAAACCCGCCTGCATCGGCTGGACGTGATCGCCGACCGCGCGCCCAGCGTGCGTGTGCTGGAACCGGCCACCAGCCTGGTGCTGGGTGCGCCCGGGCAACGGCAGTGGGGGCTGCGTTTCGAAGCCAGCGACGATTACGGTGTTGCCGCGCAGGCCACGCTGTCGATCACCACCACCCAGGGCAGCGGTGAGAACATCACCTTCGTCCGGCGCAGCGTCGGCCTTGCCGGCAGCGGTGTACCCACGGCACGGCGCTTCGCTCACACCCTCGACCTGGCCACACTGGGCGCGCAGCCCGGCAACGATGTGATCGTCCAGCTGGAAGTGCGTGACAACCACGCGCCGGCGCCGCAGACCGGGCGCAGCAGCAGCGTGATCCTGCGCCTGCCCAGCGCCGAGGTCGCGCTCGGCGCCGAACTTGAAGGCCGCATCAAGAAGACCCTGCCGGCCTACTTCCGCAGCCAGCGGCAGATCATCATCGATGCCGAAGCATTGATCCGGCAGCGCCGCAGCCTGCCCGCCGAAGACTTCGTGAAACGCAGCGATGCGATCGGTGTCGACCAGCGCATCCTGCGCCTTCGCTATGGCCAGTTCCTGGGCGAAGAAAGCGAAGGTGCACCGAAGCTGCCGCCGACCAGCGACCTGCCCACCAGCGATACGCCGGCCGCAGGCGACCACGACGACGATCACGATCACGACCATGGCGCCGATGCCGGAGCGCACGACGGGCATGGCCATGATCACGGCGGCAAGGCTGCCAACGCCGATACGCCACCGGTGTTCGGCAGCGACACCGACGTGCTCTCCGAATACGGCCACACCCATGACCATGCCGAGGCGGCAACCCTGCTCGATCCGCAGACCCGCGCGACGTTGAAGGCGGCGCTGGACCAGATGTGGTCGTCCGAGGGCGAGCTTCGGCAGGGCCGCCCCGAGCAGGCGCTGCCGTTTGCCTACAAGGCATTGGCCTTCATCAAGCAGGTGCAGCAGGCCGAACGCATCTACCTGGCCCGCGTCGGCCCGGAGCTGCCGCCGATCGATGAAGGCCGCCGCCTCGGCGGTGATCGTGCCGGGCTGGCCAGCCGCGAGCTGCCGCTGGCCGCACGTACGCCGCCGGACCCGGCCATCGTCGAAGCCTGGCAACGCCTGGGCGACGACGCCGGCAGGCCCGACCTCGACGCGCTGGCCCAATGGCAGCAGCGCAACGCCGCCTACCTGCCCGACGCGCTGGATCTGGCCGCGGCGATCGAGCAGCTGCGCATCGAGCCCACCTGCAACGACTGCCGCAAGCGCCTGCGCGCGCAGCTGTGGCGTGCCCTGCAGCGCCCACTGCCGCAGCCGATGCGACGCAGTGCGGCCGATGCGATGGGGCAGCGCTACCTCGATGCGCTGGAGGCGCAGCCATGAACGCCTCCGGATTGAACCTGTGGATCGCTCTGGCACTGGCTCTGGTCGTTGTCATCGCCAGCGTGCGCCAGCTGCGCGGTAGCGCCACGCGTCGTGGTCGCCAGTGGATCGTGATCGGTCTGCAGCTGGTCGCCGCTGCGCTGCTGTACGTCTGCCTGGTGCCGCCCACCCATCAGCGACCTGCCGCGGGCCTGGTCGTACTCACCGCCGATGCCGGCAAGGCCGGCGCGCTGCCGGCCAGCAACAGCCCCCCGATACTGTTGCCGGAAGCGGCCGACATGCCCGGCGGCCAGCGCGTACCCGACCTCGCCACGGCCCTGCGCAAGTACCCGGCATCCACCGTCACCCTGGTCGGCGCAGGCCTGGTCGCACGCGATCGGGACGCGGTGCTGCCGCAGGACGTGCGCTGGCAGCCGGTGCCGGCTCCCCACGGCTGGATCGCATTGCAGGTGCCGGCCGATGTCGCTCCCGGTGCGCGCTTCGATGTGCACGCACAGGCACGCGGCGTGGCAAAGGCAAAGGCCGAACTGCTCGACCCGGCCGACAGCGTGGTCGATCGCGCGGACGTAGCCCGCGACGGACGCGTGCAGCTCAGTGGCATCGCCCGCGCTGCGGGCCGCAGCGTGTTCCGCCTGCGCCTGCTCGATGCCGACGGCCATGTGGTGGACAGCGTGCCCGTGCCACAGCAGACCCTGCCGGCGGCGCCGCTGCGCCTTCTGGTGCGCGCCAGTGCGCCGGGTCCGGAACTCAAGTACCTGCGCCGCTGGGCGGCCGATGCCGGCATCGCGGCGCAGGTGCAGGCCGATACCGGTGCCGGGCTCAGCGTGGGTGACGGTGCGGTTTCTCTCGATGCGGCCGCGTTGACGCGCAGCGATCTGCTGCTGCTGGACGAGCGCAGCCTGGCCGCATTGAGTGCCGGCCAGCTGGCTGCCGTGGCCCAGGCACTGCGCGACGGACTCGGTGTACTGGTGCGTAGCGCAGGCGCACCTTCAGCCAGCGCCCGCCAGCGCTTCCGCGAGCTGGGCCTGCCGCTGCAGGGCGATGGCAGCAGCCATGCCGTCGAACTTCACGGTGACGGCGAAAGTGCCATGCTTGCCGCGCGCCGTGGTCCGCTCGCCGCCGGCACCCTGCCGACCCGCGACGGTGAAGAGGCCGACCGCAGTTCGCACAGCGCGGCGCTGCCTGCGCTGGAAGTGCTGGCACTGCAATCGCCCGGTAGCAACACCCTGCTGCATGACAACGAGGACAAGGTGCTGGGTGGCTGGCGCGCGGTCGGCAAGGGCCGCATCGGCCTGTTGCCGCTGACCGACAGCTGGCGCTGGGTGCTGGCCGGCCGCGATGATCGGCATGGTGAACTGTGGAGCAGTGTGGTCGCTACCCTGGCGCGTGCGCAGGGCAGCGGCGATGCCCTGTGGTCGCCGCTGGCGCTCGCCTGGGCAGGCGAGCGACAGGCACTGTGTGGCCTGCAGGCGCCACTGCAGGCCTTCAACGAACACGGCGATGGCGTGCCGCTGATCGCCGATGGCAGCACGCCTGCAATGCGCTGCGCCGGCTGGTGGCCGCGTGACGCGGGCTGGCAGCGCCTGCAGCATGGCGACAGCACTGTCTGGCGCTACGTATTCGACCCGAAGGATGCACCCGCGCTGCATCGGCAGGCGATGATCGATGCGACCTCGCAGGCGCTTGCATTGACCTCGTCCAGCCGTACCCAGGCAATGCAGCACGTGCCCGGCTCACGCTGGCCATGGTGGTTCGCGTTCGTGCTGTGCGCCGGGTTGCTGTGGTGGCTTGAACGGCGGCGCTGATCCCGGGGTCGGATACCTTTCGCACGTGAAAGGGCTCTGACCCCACCGATCGGATCGCAGACAGCATCCACGCATGGCGTGGATCTACTAACCGGTTGCGCGTTTCAACGCGTGCCCACGCGCCGGTACACGCCGTTGAAGCGCACGTTCATGCCGCCGCACTCGCTGTTGTCGGCCACGATCAGTACGTCACCCAGCGAGTGCACCTGCACCTTGCAGGTATCCTCGGTGAATTCGACTTCGGTGCCGCGCGGTGCAGCACGTGCGTCCACCTGGCCCATGTTCGGTCCATACGGGCGCTGTTCCGGCGTAGGGTTCGCCGAAGGCCAGTACGCATCGCCTTCCACATGCAGCTGCCCACCCTGCACCGAAATGCGCAGGCTGTTGTCGCCATCCTGCCAGTCACCGGCCCAGTCCTGCAGGGTCGGCGTCACCGGCGGTAGCGGCTGCAGCCTGCTGCGGTCCACCCAACCGGCACTGCCGCCCACCTTGTTCGGGAAGAAGGCGCAGCGATAAGCCCCCTGGTCGCGCCCGGTCACCACGGTGTCACCGCGGACAACGTAGCTGCGCTGGCGGCAGGCGGGCTCGCCCTTGGCCGGGCACCCGTCCAGGTCACCCAGCAGGTACAGGCGCTGCGTGCCTGCCACCTTGGCCAACGCAAAGTCCGATTGTTGGGAAGGGAACGCGCCATTGCGGCACGAACCGTCATCGGTCAGGTCGCTGGCCAATGCCGCAAGCGGGCTCAGCGTGGCAAGCAATAGCAGGGAGCGCAGCCGCATCCGGATGGCCTCAAAGGGAAGGCCCGCAGAATAGCGCCTAGTTCTCCGGCGGTGCGCCGCACCCTTCCTGCTGCGCGCAGAACTGCAGCGCACGCCGCTGCTGCTCGGCGCTCAGTTCCGGCGGCGGGCGGGCGATGGCCGACTGGATCTGGTCCGGCCCGCCGGTCAGCTTGTTCAGGCCCCGGCCCGCTGCCATCACGCCCTTGACCACGCCCATCATGATGTAGCCGCCGGCCATGCTGACCTGCTCCGGTGAAGGCGGCTCGCTCCAGTTGCGGCTGAAGCGGTTGTTCTCCGCCTTCAGCGGATTCTTGAAGCGATACAGGTCCAGCGGCTGATCATCCTCGGGCTTGAGCGCGCGCACCTCACCCAGGGTGGTGACATCGCCCTGCGCCGGCGCAGCGATCACCGGCACGTCGTCGGCGGTTGCCGCAGCGGGCACCTGCGCCGCTTCCGGTGCAGGCGGGGGTGCCGTGACCGGTGCGGCCTGCTGCGCATGCGCGATGCCCGCCAGCAGCATGCCGGCCAGAAGTGCTCCCTGCGTTGCGTGTCGTGCCACAGCCATCGGCCCCTGCCTGTTGCGTCCAAGGGTTGAGGATACGGATCCTGCCTTCAGATTTCGTTGGCGGGCGTGGGGACGTTCAGCGTGTGTCCGAGCTCAGCGGTTTGCACCGCCGACGCACTGAATGATTCACCGCGTCCTGTCGTTGCGTCTCACACCCTGAGACCCATCTGTGGTGCCATGTGATCCCCTGGAAATCGTCTCCTCATGGCTTACGAACTCGCCAAGCGCACCGCCGATGCGGAGCAGAAGCTCGCCACCCGTGATGGCCTGCCCGCCCGCGACGGCGCCCTGCTCAGTGCGCGCCTGCAGCGCCGCTATCAGGACCGCATCACCGGCAGCTTCGCCATCCCCGGCCGCGAAGGGCGCTACGCGCCGATTCCCGCAACGGTGCCTCCAGCGCTGGCCGCCGCACTGAAGGCGCGTGGCATCGAGCAGCTCTACAGCCACCAGGCCGAAGCGTGGGACGCCAGCCAGCGCGGTGAACACGTCGCCATCGTCACCCCCACCGCCAGCGGCAAGTCGCTGTGCTACACCCTGCCGGTGGTGAGCGCGGCCATGCAGGACAAAGCCAAGGCGCTGTACCTGTTCCCGACCAAGGCACTGGCCCAGGACCAGGTGGCCGAGCTGCTCGAACTCAACCGCGCCGGCGACCTCGGGGTGAAGGCCTTCACCTTCGATGGCGACACCCCCGGCGACGCGCGGCAGGCGATCCGCCTGCATGGCGATATCGTGGTGTCCAACCCGGACATGCTGCACCAGGCCATCCTGCCGCATCACACCAAGTGGGCGCAGTTCTTCGAGAACCTGCGCTACATCGTCATCGACGAGGTACACACCTACCGCGGCGTGTTCGGCAGCCACGTCACCAACGTACTGCGCCGGCTCAAGCGCATCTGCGCGTTCTATGGCGTGCAACCGCAGTTCATCCTGTGCTCGGCCACCATCGGCAATCCGCAGGCGCATGCCGAAGCGCTGATCGAGGCACCGGTCACCGCCATCACCGAATCCGGCGCGCCCAGCGGGCCCAAGCAGGTGCTGCTGTGGAACCCGCCGGTGATCAATCCGGACCTGGGCCTGCGCGCCTCGGCACGTTCGCAGAGCAACCGCATCGCCCGCATCGCGATCAAATCCGGGCTGAAGACCCTGGTGTTCGCGCAGACGCGGTTGATGGTGGAAGTGCTGACCAAGTACCTGAAGGACATCTTCGACCACGACCCGCGCAAGCCGCCACGCATCCGTGCGTACCGGGGTGGTTACCTGCCCACCGAACGCCGCGAGACCGAACGGGCGATGCGCGCGGGCACCATCGACGGCATCGTCAGCACCTCGGCGCTGGAGCTGGGCGTGGATATCGGCAGCCTGGACGTGGTCATCCTCAACGGTTACCCCGGCAGCGTGGCCGCCACCTGGCAGCGCTTCGGCCGCGCCGGCCGCCGCCAGCAGCCGGCACTGGGGGTGATGGTGGCCAGCTCGCAGCCGCTGGACCAGTACGTGGTGCGTCATCCGGATTTCTTCGCCGAGGCCTCGCCCGAACATGCGCGCATCGCCCCGGACCAGCCGCTGATCCTGTTCGACCACATCCGCTGCGCGGCCTTCGAGCTGCCGTTCCGGGTGGGCGATGGCTTCGGTCCGATCGATCCTGAAGTGTTCCTGGAAGCACTGGCCGAGACCGAGGTGATCCATCGCGAAGGCGAACGCTGGGAATGGATCGCCGACAGCTATCCGGCCAACGCGGTCAGCCTGCGCGCGGTGGCCGATGGCAACTTCGTGGTGGTCGACCGCAGCGATGGCCGCCAGCAGATCATCGCCGAGGTCGACTATTCGGCCGCTGCACTCACCCTGTACGAAGGTGCCATCCACATGGTGCAGTCCACCCCGTACCAGGTGGAAACGCTGGACTGGGAAGGTCGCAAGGCCTACGTCACCCGCACCCACGTGGACTACTACACCGACAGCATCGACTTCACCAAGCTCAAGGTGCTGGACCGCTTCGACGGCGGCGTGGCCGGCCGTGGCGATTCGCACCATGGCGAGGTGCACGTGGTGCGCCGCGTGGCCGGCTACAAGAAGATCCGCTACTACACCCACGAGAACATCGGTTACGGCCCGGTCAACCTGCCCGACCAGGAACTGCACACCACTGCGGTGTGGTGGCAGCTGCCGCAGGCGCTGCTGCTGCGCGCGTTCGCCAGCAAGCAGGATGCGCTGGATGGTTTCCTCGGTGCGGCCTACGCGCTGCACATCGTCGCCACGGTGGCGGTGATGGCCGATGCGCGTGACCTGCAGAAATCGGTCGGCAACGGCGACGGTTCCTGGTTTGCGATTGCCGACCAGAGTGGCCGTGGCCAGCTGCGCGGCAGCGAGGGCGATCCCGGCGTGGTGGAGCTGCTGCAGGAATTCGTGCCCACCGTGTACCTGTACGACAACTTCCCCGGTGGCGTCGGCCTCAGCGAGCCGCTGTGGCAGCGCCAGGCCGAACTGGTGCAGCGCGCGCGCGAACTGGTGCAGCGCTGCGACTGCAAGGCCGGCTGCCCCGCCTGCGTCGGTCCGGTGCTGGCGGCGCAGGAAGAAGATGACACCTCGCCGCGTACGCTGGCACTGCGCGTGCTCGACCTGTTTGATGCCCAGGCCTGCCAGCACGTTCCCGACGTGGTGGTGACCACCCGCGATTCGATGGAACTGCTGGCACCGTGAGCCTGAGCCTGGACAAGCTGCGCCTGCTGCGGAAGCAGGCCGGTGACCCGAAGGCGGTTGCGCCGGCCGCGCCCGCGCCGACGCCCGTGTCATCGGCCCCGGTGGCCGCCAACGATGCCGCTCAGCCGCCGGCTGAACGCTCGGTGTTTGCGTGGGTGGAACAGGAGGTGCGGCATAAACCGACCGGTAGCGCTGCGGCGGTGCCCGTTCCATTGCGCCGCCCTGAAGTCGGCAGCCTGCATCGCCTGCTCGGCCTGCGTACGCGCAGCGGCCCCGCACCTGCACGCGCCAGCGAACAGGACCGCCAGCTGCCCGGCGAGGAAATCGCGCCCGGCCTGTTCCTGATCGAGTCGCTGCAGCCGCAGCCGATTCCGGCGCAGCCGCTGTCGCTGGATTTCGCCCGCCGCGAAGGCGAGCACGTGGCCGCGCGTGACCTGTTGTTCTTCGATACCGAAACCACCGGCCTGGCCGGCGGCACCGGCACCCGTGCCTTCATGATCGGCGCGGCCGACTGGCATGCCTGCCCGCAGCGCGGCGAAGGCCTGCGCATCCGCCAGCTGCTGATATCCACGATGGCCGCCGAGGACGCGATGCTGGCCACCTTCGCCGGCTGGCTGCAGCCTTCGACCGTGTTCTGCAGCTACAACGGCCGCAGCTACGATGCGCCATTGCTGAAGACCCGCTACCGGCTGGCCCGCCAGCCGTGCCCGATCACCGCGCTTGACCACATTGATCTGCTCTATCCGACCCGTCGCCGCTACCGCGGCACGTGGGAGAACTGCAAGCTGTCCACCATCGAGCGCCAGCTGCTGCGCGTGGTGCGCGAAGACGACCTGCCCGGCTCGGAAGCACCCAGCGCGTGGCTGCGTTTCCTGCGCGGTGGCGATGCGGTCAACCTGCGCCGGGTGGCTGACCACAATCATCAGGATGTGGTCACCCTGGCACTGCTGCTGCAGCGGCTGGTGCACGAAGAACAGCGGGAGCGCGAGACGCTGGCGCTGGTCGGTCAGTAGCCCCCGGGCCCGGTTCAGGCTGCGTTGACACCGCCGCTACGCGTTGCGGCGACACTGCCCGCAATCCCATCAGCTGGAGCCGTACCCATGCGTTCCTCTTCCCTCCTGCTGTTGGCGGCCATCCTGCCGCTGGCTGCCTGCAGCCATGCCGGGGCCAACAGCACGGCCGACAACGGCAGCCTGCCTGCCAAGGTGTCCGACGGCCCGCACGAATGCCGGCCGGATGCACTGGAAGCATTCGCCGGCAAGACCGCCGATGAAGCCACCATCAAGAAACTGGTCGCCGACAGTGGCGCGCGCAACGCACGCGTGGTCAAGCCGGGCATGGCGGTCACCATGGATTTCCGCCAGGACCGGGTGACTGTGCAGGTAGACGCGCAGAACCGCATCGAGCGCGCCAGCTGCGGTTGAGGGGGTAACGCCGGGCATGGCCCGGCGCTACCGTGCTGGGTTACAGCTGCTCGGCCTTGCCGCTGGCCAGCGCGCGGGCGATCACCTGCTGTGCTTGCTTCGAGGCCTGCACCTGAAGCTTTGCCTGGCGTTCGCCCAATGCAGCCTGTCGGCTGCCCAGTGCCGCCTGCTGACTGCCCAATGCAGCCTGCTGGCTGGCAAGGCGGCTCATTTCGCGGCTGCGCTCTGACTGCAGCGACTGGTTGCGCGCCTGCTCCGTCTCACGCCGGGCTTCGGCTGCCGCCTCGCGCGCGATGGCCGCCTCATTCATGGCACCGCGCGTAGCGCGTGCAGCTTCTGCGGCCGCTTCACGGTTGATGTCACGCGTGTTGAGGGCACTGCGTGCCGCGCGCGTTGCAGCGAGGGCGATCTCACGCGCTTCCTCGGCCTGCAGCCTGCCCAGCTCGCCCTGTTCGCGGCCGATTTCGCCCTGCTTGCGGCCCAGGTCGCTCTGCTGCCGCCCCAGTTCGCTCTGCTGACGGCCCAGCTCTGCAGCGCCGGCGTAGGCACGCTGCAACGTCTGGATCAGCATCGGGTCGCGCACCACATAGCGCTTGTCGCCCTGCCGGAACCACAGTGCCGGGCCATCGCCGATGCGGCTGCGCGCCTGCATCACATCGTCCATGCCGGCGTTGGCAAACGCCTGGCCATGATCGACCAGCACGAAGGCCTGCTGCGGCGGTGTGCCCAGATCAAGTTGGCCATGGGTGACGATCGTGGTCTCGGTACGCGTGTGGGTGCCCGCATCCTGCTCCTCATATTCGTCTGCGGCAGCAGCTTCCTCTGGCTCGACCGGTTCCACCGGCTCGGCCCAGTCTGCAGGTTCTGCGGGCTCGGCAGCCGCTGGCGGTGCGACTGGTGCGGCAGGCGCAGCCGGCGGTGGCGGCGGCGCAGGCACGGCGCGCGGCGGGGCTGGCGGGGCTGGCGGAACCGGTGCGGCCACCAGACGCATCGGCGCCACGCCCACCGCCAGCACGGCCACGGTCAGACCGATCGCCAGGATGCGCGGACAGGCCCGGCGCGACTGCAGCGACAACAGCCGGCGCTTGAGGCTGGTGGCACTCGGTGCGGCACTGGCCACGCCCAGATGTGGCTGCGGCGCCACACCCAGCTGCAGCAGCAGGCGGCCGTAGGCATGGCGGCTGGCGCCGTGCTGGCCGACCACCGCTGCATCCACCGCTTCTTCGCGCGCCTGGCCATACTCACGCACGGCCAGCCGCAGCAGCGGATGGAAGAAGAACAGATGCTGGGCCAGGGCCGGCAGCAGGCCCCATTGCAGGTCCCGACGCTGCAGGTGCTGCAGTTCATGGGTCAACGCCAGATCCAGCGCATCACCCTGCAGGGCGTTCATCCCTGCCGGCAGCAGCAGTACCGGGCGGAACGGCCCCACCAGTTGTGGTGCATCGACCTGTTCGCTCATCCACAACCGCGGTGCACGGCGCAGGCCATGTGCATCGGCTGCCAGCTGCAGCGCCTGCACCAGTGCCTGGTCCTGGCAGGGGTAGGAGGCAGCCAGCAGCGCGCGGCAACGGCGCCATTCACCGAACGTGCGCCAGCTCATCAGCAACACCCCGGACACCCAGAGTGCAGCCAGCGCCAACGCCCACCACGCCACCGGCGAGCCACCGGCTTCGCTGATCGGTGCCGCCGCCAGCATCTGCGCCGACAGCTCCGGCGCCATCGGATAGACCGCGTCGGCTGCAAGATCAACGGTGTTCATGGCCACCGTCTCGGGTGCGGGCAACCAGGCCAGCTGCAGCGGTTGGCTCCAGGCCAGGCCGACCAGGGCCTGCAGCGACACCAGCCACCACAACCGGCAGCGGGTGGCCGCTGAAACCGAAGGCAGTGCGCGGCACAACAGGTAGACCACCGCAACCAGCAGGGCGGTCTGCAGGCTGGTCCAACCCAGCCGCTCCAGCATCGGCATCAACATCGGCGTATCCATGGCTCAGTCCTCCTGACGACGCGATTGCAGTTCGGCCACCAGCGCTTCCAGCTCGGCCAGCTCGTTGTCGCTCACTTTCTGGCGCTGCGAAAGATAGGCCACGAAGGGCGATACCGAGCCTTGCAGGGTGTTGTCGACGAACTGGGCAACCGCGCCCTGCAGCACGCTGTCCGGGCCACGGGTGGGCTGGTAGCGGTAGATGCCCTGCTGCTGCCGGCGCTGCAGGTAACCCTTGGCGCGCAGGCGCTCCATCATCGTCAGCACGGTGGACCGGGCCAGCCCGCGCGGTTCGCCATAGCCACTGGCCACCTCGCCCACGCTGGCCGGCGCCTGCTCGTCCACATACTGCAGCAGGGCCAGTTCCTGGTCCCCGATCGTCTTGCCACGCATGACACCACTCCCTTGACTACACGTGTCGCCACTGTCGCCATGACGACAACTGTAGTCAACCCCCCGGAAGTCATGGGCCGACGAACGGCAGGGTGGAAGATGGCTTAAACCCTTTCCCCAGCCGCCGCATCCGATCCTCGACGCCCCGCCGGAAATCCGCATGTTCCGCCCAATGTTTCGAGTCGCACTCCTGCTCCTCAGCACCCTGCCCTTCGCCGCCGTCTCCAGCCCACAGGACCAGGCCAACGAACAGACCCGCCGCCTGATCCGCCAGATCATGCTGGAGCAGCGCATCCCCGGGCTGCAGATCGCCGTGGTGAAGGGTGGCCGGATCGTGCTGTCCGAGGCCTATGGCCTGGCCAATGTCGAGAACGGCGTGGCCGCCTCGCGCGATACCCGCTTCCCGCTCAACTCGGCCACCAAGGCCTTTACCGGTGTGGCCATCGCACAACTGGCACAACAGGGCCGGCTGGACCTGGATGCCCCCGCCTCGCGTTATCTGGATGATCTTCCGGCCGCCTGGAAGGATGTGCGCGTGCACCAGCTGCTGGCACATACCTCCGGACTGCCCGACATCCTCGATGCGAAAGGCCTGCTCGGCGGTGGCTCGGAAGCGCAGGCATGGGCGGCGGTCACCGCGCTGCCGATGGAGGCGACTGCGGGGCAGCGCTTCGCCTACAACCAGACCAACTACGTGCTGCTCTCGCGCATCATCGCCCGGCAATCGGGCATGCCCTACGCGCGCTTTCTGGCCTCCGGCCAGTTCAGTACTGCACGCATGGCGCGCACCACCTTTGGCGACAGCTACGACCTGATTCCGGATGCGGCCACGATGTACAGCCTGGCCCCGCGCGCGACCGACGCCGCCGATGCACCGCAGCGCCTGTCGCACTGGTTCTACGACATGCCACCCAGCCTGTGGGCGGGCGGCGGCATCCTCACCACCGCCGATGACACCGCGCGCTGGCTGGTTGCGCTGGGCGATGGCCGCCTGCTGGGCGACGCCGCGCGTGCACGGATGTGGACCGCCGAGCCGCTGGCCAATGGCGCAGCCGGCCCGTGGTCCGCCGGCTGGCCGCTGCTGCAGGGCGCGCCGGACCGCCAGATCGCCGGCATCGGCGGCGCGCGTTCGGCCTTCATCGTCTATCCCGATCGTGGCGTCGCGGTGGTGGTGCTGACCAATCTGGTGGGCTCCAATCCACAGCAGTTCATTCCGCGCATCGCCGATTTCTATTCACGCGACGCCTCAGCGCCCGCTCACGAATGGATCGTCGCCACAGGGCTTCAGGGGGCTGTCGTCGCAGGGCCATAGCGCTGCGGGCAGGGTTTGAGTGGCTTCGAAGCGATCCTGGTTCCAGCGCAGGAAGCCACCATGAACAGCGTTGCCGTGGTCGAAGGTGCGCGCGTCCTCGGCCAGAGGCTGCTCCGGATCGGCCTCAGCCACCCAGCGCAGCACCGGCAGCGTGTCCAGCTGCCCGGTGAAGGCGAACAGATCGCCAGCGCCCTTGGCCTGGTAGGCCGTCAGCGTCGCTGCGTCCGGCAGCCCCGCCTGCGCCAGCAATGACGCGGTGACATCCTGCAGCGGTGCGGTTCCCTCTGCGATGTAGGCGCGCATGCCTGCGGTGGTGCCCGGGCAGTCCTTCAGCTGCACCAGATAGCCGGTGGTGCCACCGCCGCCGGCAAAGGAACGGATCCAGTAACGGAAGCCAGGCCCACTGCGGTCGGTGACCATGAAATCCTGCTGGCCGCCCTGTGCAGGAAGGGAAAATACCTGCACGTCGCTGGCGCCGTCCACGTCGCACTTCAGTTGCGTCAGCACCCGCCTGGCCGGTTCCGGCAGCGGACCGTAGCGGCCGCCGGAATGGGCGCTGCCGGAGGCTTCCGGCAACCCGGGTAATCCACGATCAGGCGACAAGGGCTGCGCTGGCACGGATGACGGTTTCGCTGCGGGCGATGCAGGCGCCGGGCGGTCCTCTGCCGGCGCACATGCACTGCATGCCAGCAGCAGCAACAGCGAGGCACTCGGCAGCAAGTGGGATCGGAGCATGGTTCAACGCCCTCCCATCGCAGGGGCTTCGGGCTGCTGTGCGGGTATGTGCGCAGGTGCGCTCTGCTCGCGTGATTGCTGCTGCAACTGGCGCAGGCTGGTTTCCACCGACGTTTCGCGCACCTCCGCCGCATTGACCCCTGCGCGCAACGCCGCGGGATCACCCGGGCTGCCCTGCACCAGGAACAGCGTCTCACCGGCTGCACGACCCGCGCTGGGGTTGCTGACCACGATCTGGTCGACCTGGGTGATGCCTGCCGCCTTCGCTTCGCGCAGCATCACCAGGCTGTAGGCATCGGCATGCTCGGCGTAGTGTCCACCCACAGCCTGCAGGCGCGAGCTGATCTGCTGCTGCAGCGCATGGTCGCGATGCTGGGGCTGGCGTGGATCGTCATTGACGGCATGCTGCGCGTCCTGCCCCAGCTCACGCGCCTGCCCCGGTGCGACCGAGGTCAGAACGTACTGCCAGCGGTTCTGCCCGGGCGTGCCGCGCACCGTGGCCACGAAGTCGTCGTACTCGCCGCCGCCGATGGTCTGGCAACCGGCCGAATCGGTGTTTGCCCGGCTGCCGCGGTGGATCTTGAAGGTGTCGTTGAGGTCCTGCACGCCTTGGGTGTCACGCGCGTCGAACCAGCCGTCGCCATTACTGTCCCGCTCCACCCGGCCAGCACCGGCGGTTACCGCGTCCTGCGAGGGACGCAGCGCGAACTCATCGGCATGGCCGTGGCGCGGATGGGTGGTCGCGCGCATTTCGGTGGTGCCTTCGCCCAGTCGCCCCAGATCCCTGACCCGGTCGCCATCGACGTCCTCACCCTCGGTCTTGGTACGTGGTGCCACGTTGCCAAAGCCCGGACTGCGTGGCGTGGTCTTGGCATGACCGTCGTACTGCGCGGTCGGCTCGGTCGTGGCCTGGTTGAACTCGCGCACATGGCCGTGGCCCTGCGCGTCTTTCCACAACACCACGATACGATCATCGTAAACGCCACGCCCACGCGCTTCGGTGGTGCGGTTCTCGTCACGGAGACCCAGCACCACACGGTCCTGCGTCGCCATTGCTTCGTTCGCTGCCGTGTTGCCGCGCTGGGCTACGATGCTACCGTATACGTCGTACTGCTGGGCCTGGCTCAGGCCTGCGGTCTCCGCCGCCTCGGGCATCCGCGGTGGGCGCGTCGCCTCGCGCAGGCGGTCGAGCATGGGGTTCACCGTGGCCGCATCTGCCGCCGCAACACCACCGCTTCGTCGCAGCGCCTCAATCTCGGTGGCTGCACGCACCGAGATGTAGCGATCCAGCGACTCCTGCACCACCACACTCTGGCCGTCGCGCAGGGCATCCAGGCGGGCGGCGGCCCCGCGCGCGTCGTTCTGCCGCAACAGGGTGACGACTTCACTGGCCGCCGCGTTGATATCCATCTCGGGCATGGTCGGTCCCTGATCGTGATCGGTGAAGGGTCAGCCTACCCCACCCTCGCGGCGGGGCCTTTGACGCACTGCACACCTTTGCTGCCACTGCAGCCACGCCGCTCTCATGCAGATCACGCCATGGCTCACCCCCGTGGCCCGCCCATCACCGGCAGGATCACCCCGCTGATGTAGCTGGCGCAGGCCGGTGAGGCCAGGAACACGTAGGCCGGCGATAGTTCTTCCGGCTGCGCCGCGCGGCCCATGTCGCTGTCCTTGCCGAAGGCGGCCACGTCCTGCGCCTGTTTGTCGGCAGGGTTCAACGGCGTCCACACCGGGCCCGGCGCCACGCAGTTGACCCGGATGCCGCGCGGCAGCAGCTGGCTGGCCAGCGCCTTGGTAAAGGCATGTATGGCGCCCTTGGTGGCCGAATAGTCGATCAACGCCTTGCTGCCGAACAGGCCGGTTTCCGAACCGGTATTGATGATGCTGGCACCCTCGCCCAGGTGCGGCAGCACCGCCCGCGCCATCTGGATGTAGCCACCGATGTTGGTCTGCAGCGTCTCCTGCAGGTGTGCATCTTCCAGGTCTTCCAGGCGTTCGCAGTGCAGCTGGAACGCCGCGTTGTTGACCAGGATGTCGATGCCACCGAAGGCTTTGGCTACCTGCTTCACTGCCTTGTTGCAGAAGCGCGGATCGCGTACATCGCCGGCGATCACCACGCAGCGTCCACCTTCGCGTTCAACGTGCTGGCGGGTGATATCGGCGTCCTCGGCTTCATCCAGGTGCAGGACGGCCACATCGGCGCCTTCGCGGGCGAACAGCACGGCGACCGCGCGGCCGATGCCGGAATCACCACCGGTCACGACCGCGCGCATGCCCTGCAGCTTGCCGCTGCCGACATAGTCAGGCGCGAGGAAGCGCGGTGCCAGTTCCAATGCATGTTCATGGCCAGGCTTGGCCAGGTGCTGGGCCGGCATGGTTTCCGGCTGCCTGCGCGGGCCGGCCTGGGTGGCGGTTTTCTTCACGGCCTTCTTCGCAACCTTCTTGGCTGCGCGCGCGTCCTTGGCCTTCTCCTGGTCCTGCAGGCGTCGCTGCCGTGCCGCCACGCGAGCCGCACGCGGATCGCTGCCGGCGGCCTTGCGGGTGGCGGTCTTCACCACGCGCGGGCGATCAGGGTCGGCAACCGTCTTGGTGCCGGTGCTGCCTTTGCGCACCTTGGGGGATGCCTTGCGGCGGGTGGAGGTCTTTTTGCTGGTGGCCATGCAGGTCTCCTCGGGAGGGAAGGGGGCTGCCGGCCAGCGGCCGGCACTACCGGGGCGGCGTGCGCCGCTCGTGCAGTGTCTCCACCTGGGCTGTCGGTGGCAGTGAGCGCACCGTGTCCACGGCGTGCACGACATTCATTCCACCACCACGCGTGTCGTCGCACCCTGCATGCATCGACACGACACACGGAACCCCCGCCATGAAACTTGCCCTTGCCACCGCCGCCCTCAGCCTCGCCCTCAGCGCCTGCAGCAGCAGCCCGGTCGCCCAGATCCAGCCGATCGATGGTGTGATTTCCGGCCAGTGCCACACCGACAAGGTGCGCGGCGCCGTCGGTCTTGCTGCCTCGGACATGACCGTCGAGCGCGCGCGTGTGGACAGCGACAGCCTGCACGTGCAGGTCACCCGCGGCAGCCGCGAACAGAGTGGCAACACGGCCAGCGGCACGGCAGATCCGGCGGCCGGTGCGGCACAGGAAGGCGGTGATCGCCTCACCATCGAAACCGGCCGCACCAACAACATCACCGCGATCTACTGCGGCTGATTGCTGCGGTTGAGCCGGCGTGCGCGGCGCAGCACTTTCAGCGCCGCCTGTTCCCACTGGCGCGGCCCACGCAGGCCGGCCAGCTTGGCCAAATCGCCGTGTTCCCAGCCAGTGAATACGCAGGGATCGATATAGGCCTTGCGGCAGACCGCCGGTGTGTTGCCCAACCGGCTGGCGACCTGGCACACCACGTCGCGCTGCACCTTGGCCAGTGCGCGCTGGCTGGACGGTTCGGGCAGCTCAGTGGCGGCAAACACCCTGATCGCCTCCACCGTGCCGCCCCAGGTGCGGAAGTCCTTGGCGGTGAAGTCTTCGCCCATCACCTCGCGCAGGTAGTCGTTCACCGCGCCCGAATCCACCGGCTGCACCACCCCGTCGTCGTCGCGGTACTGGAACAGGGCCTGCCCCGGCAGCTGCTGCACGCTGCGCACCAGCGCGCCCAGCCGGCGATCACCTACCGTCACCTCATGCAGCTGGCCGGATTTGCCGCGGAAGCGCATGCGCACGCGGCCGCCACGCAGCAGGTCCAGATGGCGGTTGCGCAGCGTGGTCAGGCCGTACGACTTGTTTTCCTGTGCGTAGGTTTCATTGCCCACGCGCACCAAGGTGTCGGCCAGCAGCGCGACGACCACTGCCAACACTTTCTCGCGGGGAAAACCACGGAGCTTGAGGTCCCGGCCAAGCCTTCGCCGCAGTGTCGGCAGTGCCTGGCCAAAGGCGATGATGCGATCAAACTTGCCGGCATCCCGCATGGCCGCCCAGTCGGGGTGGTAGCGGTACTGCTTGCGACCGCGCGCATCACGCCCGGTGGCCTGCAGGTGGCCATTGGCATGGGCGCAGATCCACACGGCGGTGTAGGCCGGCGGCACCGCCAGAGAGCGGATGCGCTGCAGCATGGCCGCGTCACGCACGGCATGGCCATCGGCGTCGCGATAGGAAAAGCCCTTGCCGGCGCGGACGCGACTGATGCCGGGCTGGGTGTCGTCAACGTAGCGCAGGCCGGCGGCGCGCGCGGCCTGGCGTTCGGGGGTGGGGGTGGCGGGCATGGCCGCAGTCTGGCAATCCACGCGGCGAGGCCGCGTCAATAACGCAAGACAAACACGTGAGGGTGCCTTCGCCGCTATGCTCGGGCTTTCACCCGCCCTTCCATCCCGGAGTCATGATGTCGTTCCCGATCCGCGCCCGTTCCCTGTCCGCTCTGTTGCTGCCGGCCGTGCTGGCCCTGTCCGCCTGCCAGGCGCCGTCGCTGGATGAGCAGGACGCCGCCACCGCCCACGCGCAGCAGGCCGCCGAAGCCGCCAAGGCACCCGCCGACGAAGCCGGCAAGGCCACCGAAGCACCGCCGGTCGGCGCCTGCGATGCCAGCCAGGTGCAGAGCCTGGTCGGTCAGGCCTACACCGAAGCACTCGGCAAGCAGGCGCAGGAGGATTCGGCCGCCACCCAGCTGCGCGTGCTGCACCCCAACGACATGACCACGATGGAATTCGTGGGCGACCGCCTGAACATCGAGGTGGATGCCAAGGACGTGGTCAGCGGCGTTCGCTGCGGCTGACAAACCCTGCGCCGGCAGGCTTTGCCGGCGCTTTGGTTGCGGCTGCAACCGTGTATTGCGGCGTTGCAGCAACCTGTGATGTAGTCGGTGCATCCGGTGGCCTCATGATGCGCTCCAGGGATTGGGCGGGCAGGAGTGTCCCCGTTCATTTCAATCTGCATCGAGGTAGAGATGGCCCCCCGCAACCGCCAAGGGCTTTACGACCCGCGCTCCGAGCGCGATGCCTGTGGATTTGGCATGGTCGCCCAGCTCGACGACCAGCCGTCACGCCTGCTGGTTGATACCGCCATCGCCGCGCTCTCGCGCATGACCCACCGTGGTGGCGTCGCCGCCGACGGCCTGACCGGTGATGGCTGCGGCCTGTTGCTGCGTCGCCCCGATGCCTTCCTGAAACTGCTCGCCAGCGAAGCCGGCATCAGCGTCGGCGCGCGCTTCACCGCCGGCCTGGTGTTCCTGCCGCACGACGCCGATGCCGCACAGGCCTGCCGCGCGCAGCTGCAGCAGCAGATCGAAGCGGTGGGCTGCAAGGTCGCGGGCTGGCGCGAGGTGCCGACCGATGACAGCGTGTGCGGCCAGCTGGCACGCGACACGTTGCCGCGCATCGAGCAGGTGTTTGTCGATGCCGGCGTCGGCCAGGACGATGCGGGCTTCGGGCTGGCCCTGTTCCTGGCCCGTCGCCGCAGCGAACAACAGCTGCGCGACCACGCCGACTACTACGTCACCACGCTCAGCCCGAACGCGATCAGCTACAAGGGCATGGTGCTGCCGGATAAGCTCAGCCGTTTCTTCCCGGACCTGCAGCGGCGTGAGCTGGCCGCCAGCGCGATCGTGTTCCACCAGCGCTTCTCCACCAACACGCTGCCGCGCTGGCCGCTGGCGCATCCATTCCGGATGCTCGCCCACAACGGCGAGATCAATACCATCGAAGGCAACCGGCGCTGGGCGCAGGCGCGCAGCAAGGTGTGGAAGACACCGCGCTTCGACATCGGTGAATTCGACCCGGTCATCTCCATGCATGGCTCCGATTCGCAGAGCCTGGACAACATGCTGGAACTGATGGTGTCCGGTGGCATGGAGTTGATCCAGGCGCTGCGCATCCTGGTACCGCCGGCGACGCAGTCGCTGGAATTCAAGGATCCGGACCTGGCCGCGTTCTATGAATTCCACGGTCTCAACAGCGAGCCGTGGGATGGCCCGGCCGGCATCGTTGCCTGCGACAGCCGCTATGCGGTGTGCACCCTGGACCGCAACGGCCTGCGCCCGGCGCGCTGGATGCTGACCGCCGATCGCCACTTCCTGGTCGCTTCCGAAGCGGGCGTGTGGGAAGTGCCGACCGAGCGGGTGGTGCGCAAGGGCAAGCTCGGCCCGGGCGAAATGATCGCCATCGACCTCAAGCGCGGCGACCTGCTCGATTCCGAGGCCATCGACCGCATCAACCGCGGCCGCGCACCGTACAAGCAATGGCTGCAGCAGGGCGTTACCTACCTGCAGACCGAGCTGATCGACCCGTCGCTGGTGGAAGAACCCTTCGACGAAGGCACCCTGCGCAGCTACCACAAGCTGTACCAGCTCAGCAGCGAGGAAGTGGAGCAGGTGCTGCGGCCGCTGGCCGAGACCGAACAGGAAGCCACCGGCTCGATGGGCGATGACACGCCGATGGCGGTGCTCAGCCAACGCAGCCGTCCGCTGTATGACTACTTCCGCCAGGCCTTCGCGCAGGTCACCAACCCGCCGATCGACCCGCTGCGCGAAGACTGCGCGATGTCCCTGTCCACCCAGCTTGGCAAGGAGACCAACATCTTCCATGCCGGCCCGGAGACGGTGAACCACGTCATCCTCAATTCGCCGGTGCTGAGCCAGCGCAAGCTGCGCCAGCTGCTGAAGATGGACCAGTACGTGCAGGCCAACCGCCTGCTCGACCTGTCCTACGGCGAGGACGAGGGCCTGCGTGCCGGTATCGAGCGCATCTGCGCCGAAGCCGAACAGGCCGCGCGCGATGGCATGGTGATGCTGCTGTTGTCCGACCGCTACCCGGTGGCCGGACGTCCGATGGTGCATGCCCTGCTGGCCACCAGTGCGGTCCACCACCACCTGTCGCGGCTGGGCCTGCGCTGCGACGTCAACCTGATCGTGGAAACCGGTACCGCGCGCGATGCGCACCACATGGCCTGCCTGCTCGGCTTCGGCGCCACCGCGGTGTATCCGTACCTGGCCTACCAGACCCTGTTCGACCTCGGCCGTCGCGGCATCCTCAAGCTGAGCAAGGGCGGCGAGCAGTCGCAGATCGGCCGCCGCTACCGCAAGGGCATCTACAAGGGCCTGTCCAAGATCATCTCGAAGATGGGCATCTGCACCGTGGCCAGCTATCGCGGCGCGCAGCTGTTCGAGATCATCGGCCTGGAGCCGGAGGTCGTGGACCTGTGCTTCCCCGACACCGCCTCGCGCATCGGCGGCGCCGGTTTCGCGCGGCTGGATGCCGACGCCCGCGAACTGTGCTCGCAGGCCTGGGATGCGCAGCAGGGCGTGGATGTCGGCGGCCTGCTGAAGTATGTGCACGGCGGCGAGTACCACATGTACAACCCGGACGTGGTGACCACCCTGCAGCGCGCGGCGCGCAGTGGCGACCCGCGTGCGTGGCAGCAGTACTGCGATGCGGTGCATGCGCGGCCGCCATCGGCCCTGCGTGACCTGCTGCAGCTGGTGCCGGCGAAGACGCCGACGCCTCTGGATGAAGTCGCCCCGGCCAGCGACCTGTTCCCGCGTTTCGATACCGCTGCCATCAGTCTCGGCGCGCTGTCGCCGGAAGCACATGAGGCGCTGGCCATCGCCATGAACCGCCTGGGTGGCCGCAGCAATTCCGGCGAAGGCGGCGAAGATCCAGCACGCTATGGCACCGCGCGGCGCAGCAAGATCAAGCAGGTGGCCTCGGGCCGCTTCGGCGTTACGGCCGAATACCTGGTCAATGCCGAAGTGCTGCAGATCAAGGTCGCCCAGGGTGCCAAGCCCGGCGAAGGCGGCCAGCTGCCCGGCCACAAGGTCAACGAACTGATCGCGCGGCTGCGTTATGCCAGGCCGGGTATCGGTCTGATCTCGCCACCGCCGCACCACGACATCTACTCCATCGAAGACCTGGCGCAGCTGATCTACGACCTCAAGCAGGTCAACCCGACCGCGCTGGTGTCGGTGAAGCTGGTCAGCCATGCCGGTGTCGGCACGATTGCGGCCGGCGTGGTCAAGGCCGGTGCCGACCTGATCACCATTTCCGGCCACGATGGCGGTACCGGCGCGTCGCCGGTCAGCTCGATCCGCTATGCCGGCGTGCCATGGGAACTGGGCATTGCCGAAGCACACCAGGCGCTGGTGGCCAACGACCTGCGCGGGCGCACCCTGCTGCAGACCGATGGCGGCCTGAAGACCGGCCTGGACGTGGTCAAGGCGGCGCTGCTGGGCGCCGACAGTTTCGGCTTCGGCACCGCACCGATGATCGTGCTGGGCTGCAAGTACCTGCGCATCTGCCACCTCAACAACTGCGCCACCGGCGTCGCCACCCAGGACGAACGGCTGCGCGAGAACCACTTCACCGGCCAGCCCGAACGCGTGGAAAACTTCTTCCGCCTGCTGGCCGAGGAAGTGCGCGGCTGGCTGTCCGTACTGGGCGCACGCTCGCTGCAGGAAATCGTCGGCCGCACCGACCTGCTGCGCCAGCTTGAGGTCTCCCCGCGCGAAGACGTGCGCGTTGACCTGTCGCGGCTGCTGGCCGATGCCAGCTACGAAGGCAGCCACTGCGCCGCACAGCGCCTGTACGAATCGCCGGACAGCCTGGCCACGCAGATGGATGGGCTGCTGGCCGAGGCCATCGAGCACAAGCGTGGCGGCGAACACCGCTTCCTGATCCACAACACCGACCGCAGCATCGGCTCCCGTCTTGCCGGTACCGTGGCCCGCGCGCATGGCAACCAGGGCATGGCCGAATCGCCACTGGAACTGCGCTTCCGCGGCAGCGCCGGGCAGAGCTTCGGCGCATTCAACGTCGGTGGACTGCACCTGGAAGTGGAAGGCGAAGCCAACGACTACGTCGGCAAGGGCATGGCCGGCGGCCGCCTGGTGGTGCGTCCGCCGCGTGGCGCGCGCTTCGAGGCACGCAGCACCGCCATCATCGGCAACACCTGCCTGTACGGCGCCACCGGCGGCGAACTGTTCGCGGCTGGACGTGCCGGCGAGCGATTCGCCGTGCGCAATTCCGGCGCGCTGGCGGTGGTGGAAGGCGCCGGCGACCACTGCTGTGAGTACATGACCGATGGCGTGGTGCTGGTGCTGGGCAAGGTCGGCCTGAACTTCGGTGCAGGCTTCACCGGCGGCCTGGCCTACGTGCTGGATGTCGACCGCGATTTTGTCGACCGCTACAACCACGAGCTGATCGACATCCATCGCGTGTCGGCCGAAGGGTTCGAGAACTACCGCCAGCACCTGCACCGCCTGATCGGCCGCCACCGCGAGCTGACCGGCAGCATCTGGGCGCAGCAGATCATGGACGAGTTCCGCGATTACATCGGCAAGTTCTGGCTGGTCAAACCCAAGGCCGCCAGCATCGAATCCCTGACCGAAACCCTGCGTCGCGCTGCCTGAGCGCGCGCACTGCACTGCCGAGACGATCATGAGCCGCAAGCACGCCTTCCAGTTCCTCGACCTGCCCCGCACCATGCCGCAGCGCATTCCGGTGGAACTGCGCACCTCCGGCGACTGGGGCGAGCTGTACGGAAAATTCGGCAAGGAAGACGCCCAGTACCAGGCCGGGCGCTGCCTGGACTGCGGCAACCCCTACTGCAGCTGGAAGTGCCCGGTGCACAACGCCATTCCGCAGTGGCTGCAGCTGGTGCAGGAAAACCGCATCCACGAAGCGGCCACCCTGTGCCACAGCACCAACCCGTTGCCGGAAGTGTGCGGCCGGGTGTGCCCGCAGGACCGGCTGTGCGAAGGCAGCTGCACGCTGGAGGAATTCGGTGCGGTGACCATCGGCGCAGTCGAGAAATACATCGTCGATACCGCGCTGGCGACCGGCTGGCGGCCGGACATGGCCGCCGTGCAGGCCACCGGCCACACGGTGGCGGTGATCGGCGCAGGCCCGGCCGGTCTGGCCTGCGCCGACCGCCTCGCGCATGCCGGCATCACCGCGGTGGTCTACGACCGCTACGAGCAGGTCGGTGGCCTGCTGCAGTTCGGCATTCCCAGCTTCAAGCTGGACAAGGACGTGATCCGTCGCCGCCGCGAGGTGCTCGAAGGCATGGGCGTGCAGTTCCGCCTGGGCGTGGAGATCGGCCGCGATGTCAGCCTGCAGCAGCTGCTGGACACCCATGACGCGGTGTTCCTCGGCACCGGCGCCTACCGCTACACCGATGGCGGCCTGGACGGCCAGGACCTGAAAGGCGTGCTGCCGGCTCTGCCCTTCCTGGTGCAGAACAGCCGCATCGTCGGTGGCGATGATCCCCAAGGCCGGCCGATTGCCGGCTGGGAAGACACCATTGCCCTGCCCGACCTCAACGGCAAGCGCGTGGTGGTGCTCGGCGGCGGCGATACCGGCATGGACTGCGTGCGCAGCGCGGTGCGCCTGGGTGCGGCCAAGGTCACCTGCGCCTACCGCCGCGATGAAGCCAACATGCCGGGCAGCGCGCGCGAAGTGGCCAATGCGCGCGAGGAGGGCGTGCGCTTCCTGTTCAACCGGCAGCCACTGTCGATCGAAGCCGGTGCCGATGACGAAGTGATCGGCGTGACCGTGGTTGAAACGCGGCTGGGCGAGCCCGATGCCAATGGCCGCCAGAACGCGGTACCGATCGAAGGCAGCGAATCGCTGCTGGAAGCGGACGTGGTGATCATCGCGTTCGGTTTCTCGCCGAGCGTGCCGGCGTGGCTGGCCGAACATGGCGTGGAGGGCCAGTCCAACGGCCGCATCCTCGCCGGTGGCAAGGACCGCCTGCCGTTCCAGACCGCGCATCCGCGCCTGTTCGCCGGTGGTGATGCGGTGCGCGGCGCCGATCTGGTGGTGACCGCCGTGGCCGAGGGCCGCGACGCCGCCGCCAGCATCGCCCGGCTACTGGCCCACTGAAGGCGCGGCCTGCCCGGCCAGCACCGCCACAAGGGTCGCGTGCAGTGCGTCGCGCTCGACCGGCTTTGCCAGGAAGTGGTCGATGCCGGCGGCACGACAGGCCTCACGCGTGCTCTCCAGCACGCTGGCGGTCAACGCGATGATCGGTACCTGTGCAGCGCCGGCGCGTGTATCGGCGCGGATCGCGCGGGCCAGTGCGAAGCCATCCATGTCCGGCATGTGGCAGTCGGTGATGACCAGCGCAAAGCGCTGCGCCTGCCACGCCTGCCAGGCCTGTCGTCCATCGGCGGTGGCATGCACCTGCAGGCCCAGCTCCTGCAGCCGCCCCACCAGCAGCTGCAGGTTGGTGGGATGATCTTCGGCCACCAGCACCCGCACCGGTGGCAGCACCTGCAGGCCGGTCACCGCTTCGGCAGCCGCCAGCGATGGCAGCGCGCATGAGGCGGCGAACAGGTCCAGCCAGATCACCGTGCCTTCGCCTACCGCACTGCGCAGCTGCAGTTGTGCCCCCATCGAAGCGGCCAGCTCGCGGCATATCGCCAGGCCGAGTCCACTTCCACCGAAGCGGCGGGTGGTCGACGCTTCGGCCTGGGTGAACGCTGCAAACACAGCGCGCTGGCGCTCGCGGCTGATGCCCACGCCGGTATCGGTCACCTGCAGGCGCAGCTGCTGGCCATGCGGATGCTGCTGCAGCACCCGCAGTTGCAGGTCAACGCTTCCCTGCAGCGTGAACTTCAATGCGTTGCCCGCCAGGTTGAACAGGATCTGGCGCAGCCGCAGCCCGTCAGCCAGCGACCCGCGCTGCAATGCCGGGTCCACCTCACAGCGCAGATGAAGCCCCTTGCTGGCCGCTACGGGAGCCAGCAGCCGCTGCACGGCCCGCAGAAGCTCGGCCATGTCGGTGGGCACGCACTGCGGTGGTTGTGGGCCGGGCTGCAGGCGCTGGCTGTGCAGCACATCATCCAGAATCTGCCGCAGCATTTCCGCCGCGTCATCGATGGTTGCCAGCACCTGCCGCTGGCGGCCATCGAGCGTGCTGCTGCCGAAGCACTCGAGCATGCCTATCAGGGTGCTCATCGGCGTGCGTATCTCGTGGCTCATGGTGGCCAGGAAGTGGGTCTTGGCCGCATCGGCCTGCTCGGCCTCGCGCCGCGCATCGTTCAAGGCCTGTGCACGCGCATGTGCCTCTGTGACGTCCATCCAGTAGCCGCTCCATTCCACGCCACTGTCGTTGCAGGCGATGGGGCGTCCATGCGAACGCACCCAGCGCCAGCCATGCGGACCGCGCGTACGGAAGGTGATGTCGATCGGTCCCCGCACCAGCGCGGCAGCATCCACGCAGGCCAGCACCAGAGCGCGGTCCTGTGGATGGACCGCGGCCAGCAGGCGTCCGTGGTCGGCCCGCGCGGTGTCCACGCTGATCCCGAACAGCGCATGCACGTCACCGGCGATATGCGGAACGCTGTACTGGCCGGTGCTGCTGCGCCGCGCCTGGTACACCACCGCCGGCAGATTGGCGGTAACGTCCTGCAGCCGCTGCTCCAGCGCCTCCCGGCGTGCTCCCTCGCGATGCAGCCGCCAGTAGCCGAAGGCGTAGACCAGGCCCATCGACAGCAGCACCAGCAGCAGGGCGATGGACCAGCGCAGCGGCGACACCGGCGCCTGGCTGCGGCGCGCGGCGGTGAACGTCCAGTTCGCCTGCAGGGCATCGCGCTGGGCCTGCGTCATCTGCGCCTGCAGCTGGTTGAACCGTACGACCAGGTCGGCGCACGCCGGTGCGGTGGCCAGTACCAGCGCATCGCTGAAACCTGCTGGCGCCGCCACGTCCAGAGCGCCGCCCGGATGGCTGCGCAGCGCCGCCTCGATCTCGACCAGATTGGCCACCACGGCCTCGACCTGGCCGGCGGCAAGCAGCTGCAGTGCCTTGTCCACGGCAGGCACCTGCAGCAGCGGGATATCCAGTCCTTCATCTTCCAGCACACGGGCCAGCGCCACGATGTCCGGGCTGGCCACGCTGCCCCCCTGCAACCCTTCCAGGCCGATGACCGGCGCTGCGTCGTGACGTCGCACGATCATCTGCGGCACGTGCAGATACGGTGTGCTGGTCACCCATCCCTCGGGCGCGCGGGCGCGCGGCCAGCCCAGTGTGGCGACGGTTCCGGCCGGCAATGCGGCATCGGGCAGGAACGTCGCGGCGAGCGGCGTGGCGCGCAACGTCGGGTACTGCGCCTGCAGCAGCGCCAGATAGGCGGCCACCAGGCCCTGCGGTTGCCCCTGCAGGCTGGATGACAGCGGCGCACGGTCGGCCGGGTAGACCAGCAGGATCGGACCTTCGCAGCCACCGGCCCATGCCGTGGCCGGCACCATCGACAGCAGCGACAGCAGCGACAGGGCAGTAATGCGGGCAAGCCTGCCGGCTGCATTCAAGGTGGACGTCCTCATGGCACAAGCGGGGGCGTGGGTCGCATCGCGATACGCCCCCTTGCCACGCTAGCGACGCACTTTCCGACAACAATAAGGAAATTTGTAAAACCCTCCGAATGCGCCAGTAGCGACATACACTGCCGCTTCTACCGACCCCGGAGCTTTCGATGCGCATCGGCCTGGCCGCCAACCGCCTCCATCACAACGACGCGCGCGCAGCTTTGTTCCGCTGGTTGCGTGCCAGCCAAACCGGGCTGCGCGAACTGGGCGTAAGCCTATGCGCGGTTGGCCGCACCCACGATGCGATCCAGCACAACGGGTTCCTTGCCGGATACGACGGCCTGCTTCGCTATCCGTATGGACGTGACGGCGGATTGATGAAGCTGGTGGCCGAAGTGGTGGGCATGGGCGCCGAACGTACGCTGGACGGCGCGATCTACCTGATGGATCCGGTCGACCCCTCTTCGGTGTTTCCCGAAGCCACCGCACTCAAGCGCCAGTGCGTGATCCACGGCAAACCGTTCATTTCCACGGTGGCCACCGCGCGCGACTGGATCGAGGTCGAACGCGTCCACGCCGGGCTGCCGGCGGACCGCAGCGCCGATGACCTGCATGCGTTCGCCGGGCAGACCCTGGCCCTGATCGCGCATGACGCGATGAAGCCAGCCATGCTGGCGTTCGCCGACGAACACTTCGACGTGCTGGCGCGCTTCGGTGAGCGGGTGGCGACCGGCACCACCGGGCAACGCTTGAACGAGCTGGCCTGGAGCCGTGGTTGGCCGGCCGATAGTGCATGGGTGACGCGCTACCAGAGCGGCCCGATGGGTGGTGATGCGCAGATTGCCGACCGGGTGCTGGAAGGCCGCTGCCAACGCGCGATCTTCTTCGAGGACCCGCATGTGGCCCGCCAGCACGAAGCGGACATCCAGCTGCTGGAGCGGGCAGTGACGACGGTGACCGATCAGGCGGTATGCATCACGGCACCACGCGTAGCGGCACGCTGGGCGGAGGCTGCGGCATTGCGCGTGGGTCGATGAGGTTCGCGGCCAACGGCTGAGCCCCTCGTGGCTGACACTGGGTAGAGTCGACTGTGGGTCGACTGCCGTTTTGGGGTGGCCGGGTGGGTAGGCCGCGCAGGGGACGCCGTGAACCCATCCATGGGGGCTTGTGAGCGCCATCCATGGCGCTCGCACCCCTGCGCAACCTACCCACCCGACCTCCTGACAGTTTCCGCGCGCGTCCAGCCACGGAAGAAAATTGGAAAGCAGGAGCAAAGCGGATCGCGCGCTATACGCGCTTCTGTAGCGCGCCCCGCCATCCACGGCCGCGCGGCCGTCTGTCTGGTGTGGAGCCCCTTCTGTTGAAGGGGCGCGCCGAAGGCGGGGGTAGAGGAAGAATGCGTGGGCAGCTGCTGTAGCGCGTAGCGCCATCCACCGCTGCGCGGCCGTCTGTCTGGTGTGGAGCCCCTTCTGTTGAAGGGGCGCGCCGAAGGCGGGGGTAGAGGAAGAATGCGTGGGCAGCTGCTGTAGCGCGTAGCGCCATACACGGCTGCGCGGCCGTCTGGCTGGTGTGGAGCCCCTTCTGTTGAAGGGGCGCGCCGAAGGCGGGGGTAGAGGAAGAATGCGTGGGCAGCTGCTGTAGCGCGCTACAGCAGCTGCCGCAGCATCGCCTTAAGGCGACGCCCATCCTGCTGGAAGTAATCGCGCTGCGCGCGCCAATCCGGGAAGCGTTGTTCCACTTCATGCCAGAACGCGGGCGAGTGGTTGGCCTGGATCAGGTGGCAGAGTTCGTGCACCAGCACGTATTCGAACGCGGCGGGGCTGCCCAGCACCAGCGCCAGGTCCAGCGCCATGCTGCCGTCCGGGGCCAACGAGCCCCACTGCGAGGACATCACCTTCAGCCGCAGCCGGCTGGGCGCGCGCGGCAGCGTGGACAGGTACTTCGGCAACCAGCGCCCGACATCGGCGCGGGTCTGTGCTTCATAGAATTCGCGCAGCAGCCGACGCAGGGTCGCATCGCCGGCGCGGGTCGGCCACTGCACGCAGGCCCCCTGCGCGTCGATTTCCAGCCGCGCGTAACGGCCTTCCTGCCAGCGCAGCGGCAACAGCTCGCCACGCAACGGCAGCACACCGTCGATGCCCGGCTGCAGGGGCGCCGGCAGCGCATGGCCCTGGTAATGGCGCAGCTGCAGACCCAGCCACTCGCGGTGCTGCTCCAGGAAACGCTCGCCCATCACCAGGCTGGCACGCGGTGGCAACGTCAGCCGCGCACCGCGCTCATCGACACTCAGCTTGATCCGTCGCGCACGCGGATCGCGCACGCGCAGCACTTCGATATCGGTATCTTCCAGGCGCAGGCGAACGGTGTCGCGCTGCACGGTGGCGGGCGGGACCGGCGAGATCAGGCGGCGCAACAGGCGGCTCATGCGTGCAGCATAGCGCCGCTGGAGGCCGCCGGATGACCGGCGGCCCGAGCGGCGCCTGTTCAGTCAGCCTTGCTGAGCTTGAAGGCTTCTTCAAGCAGCAGGAACAGGCGGCGGATCTCCGCACTCTGCAGGGCGAAGCGGGCATCGAACTCGGCGCGGCGGCCGTCCTCGTCAGCGTGTTCCAGCTGGTCCAGCGCGCCGTCGAGGAACTTCAGCTTGCGCACGATCAGGTCATCGCCGAGCACGAAGGACAGGTTGTCCTCGAAGATCAGCGCCAGTTTGGTCACCTGCTTGCCGGCGTCCAGGTGCTTGTCGATCTCGTCGCAGCGCAGTTCCTGGTGCTGGCACTTGACCACTGCGCCACCTTCCACCGGATCCTTCATCTCGCACTCTTCGCCCAGCTCGAAGCCGGTCGGCAACGGCTCGCCCGCAATCCAGCCAGTCAGGATGGAGCGCGGGGCGACTTCGGCGTTCAGCGGCATTGCCGGGAAACTGCCGAGCAGGCCGCGGATATCGGACATGAAGTATTCGCCGGTCTTGCGGCTGGAGGTGTCCACCACCACGTAACCGTGCAGCTGGTCGATGAAGGCGTCGTTGCGCGAGGACTTCACGAAGGCGCGCGGCAGCAGTTCATGCAGCAGGTCGTCCTTCATGCGCTTGCGCTCGCGGCCACCGGGACGGCGGCCTTCCTTCTCCTCGATCTCCTCCAGCTTGCGCTCGAGCAGGTCGTTGACCACCGCGCCGGGCAGGATCTTGTCTTCGCCGCCTACGGTCAGCCACAGGTGCTCGGCGATGCGGTGCGAAAGCAGTTCCTTCTCTTCGCGGCCAAACGGCGAGATGAAGCCGCGTGAATTCATTTCCAGTGCGCCGACCGGCTTCAGCAGGGCGTGCGGCAGCAGGGTATCGACCTCGGAGAAATCAGTGGTGGTCGGGAAGCGGAAGAACGTCAGGTTGCGAAAGAACATGGAATTCCGGTGTCTGAAGAAGAAGGGCGCCCGACCTTAAGCGGCAGGCGTCTCGGGAACTGCGTCGGCCAGCCAGGCAGCGGCGGCGACGGCGACGGGCGGCGCCGCATCCTCGCGGCGGCCCAGGGCCATGAAATCGAACAGGGTGGCATCGGCCAGCTGCGCCGGGCGCACGTCGGCCATCGCACGGGCGATCTGTTCGATGCGGCCGGGATGGTCGTGGTCCCACTGCTTGAGCATCAAGCCCACCTGGCGACGCTGCAGGTTTTCCTGGCTGCCGCACAGCGTGCAGGGAATGATCGGGAAACGGCGAGCCTGCGCGTACTCGACGATATCGTGCTCGCGCACGTAGGCCAATGGCCGGATCACCACATGCTGGCCATCGTCGCTGAGCAGCTTGGGTGGCATGGCCGCCATCCTGGCGTGGTGGAACAGGTTCATGAACAACGTGGCCACCGTGTCGTCGCAGTGGTGGCCCAGGGCGATCTTGGTGAAACCGTGCGCCTTGGCGTGGTTGTACAGCGCGCCCCGGCGCAGGCGCGAGCACAGCGAACACAGGGTCCGCCCTTCCGGAATGACCCGGCTCACCACCGAGTAGGTGTCCTGTTCGATGATCTGGTACGCCACGCCCAGACCGGCCAGGTACTCCGGCAACACATGCGCAGGGAACCCCGGCTGCTTCTGGTCAAGGTTCACCGCCACCAGTTCGAACGCTACCGGCGCCCTCTTCTGCAGCTGCAGCAGCATGTCCAGCAGGGTGTAGCTGTCCTTGCCCCCGGACAGGCAGACCATCACCTTGTCGCCGGCCTCGATCATGCCGAAGTCGGCAATGGCCTGACCGACCTGGCCGCGCAGGCGCCGGGCCAGCCGATCCGGTCCGCGCCCGGCCGCACGCCGATCGCGCGGCGCGCGCTGCGGGGGATCGGGCAGGGAGATCACGGCGGTCATGCCACCATTCTAACGGCTTGCGGCGGCCCGGACCCGGGGTCGGGATTCCCCTCTCCCGGCAGTCATCGTCGCTGTGTATGCTCGGAGACTGTGGACACCTACAGCCCCGCCGAAATCGTCGAACGCCTCGTCGCCCTGCGCGCCGAGCACCGCTCGCTGGATGAACAGATCACGCGCATGGCCGCCAACGGCGACGATGAGCTGGAGTTCAAGCGCCTGAAGCGGCGCAAGCTGCAGTTGAAGGACTGCATCACCAAGCTGGAAAGCCTGCAGATTCCGGACGAGCCTGCGTAACCGGTGGCCCATCCACGCATGGCGTGGATCTACTGCTGGATCGAAAGCACGGTAGGTCCACGCCATGCGTGGATGGGGCCCTTCATCAACGCGGCAGTGCCAGCTCCGCGCTCCAGGCCGCCTCGCCGTCCACGGTCAGATCGCAGCGGCGCAGGCTGCCAGCCCCCGTGCAGCGCAGCCACAGCGGGTGGCCGTACCAGTCACCGCCAAGCCCTTGCCGCACCGCCGGCTCATCGCCGGTGATGCGCACTTCACCGGCCAGCCACAGGGTGTACTGCGGCGCCCGCCGATCGCTGGCCTGGATGCACAGGCGCACCGGTGCATCAGCCAGCCGCCCGGGCAGGTTGTCGTTCTCGCATGTTTCGGCAGCCTGCGCGGCATTCACCGCCAGCATCGCGGCGGCGAACAGCGCCCACCGCGCCAGCGCAGGCCGCAGGATCAATCCTGCGGCGCCGGTTCGTCCGGGCGTGCCGCTTCCGGGCTGACCCGTTCGATGGTGTGGCGCAGTTCGCGGCCGAGGATGAACTTGGCATCCTTGGCCCACGCATCCAGGCGATCGTCGAACAGCAGCTTGCTGTTCTCGTCCGGCCACACCAGGCGCAGCTCGCGCAGCTTCTGGATGAAGCCGCGGAACAGCGACTTGTCGAAGAACTCCGGCGCGGCCGGTGCATACAGCAGGCTCAGGCGCTGCGCGGCCTGCTGGCACAGGCTTTCCAGTTCGGCGGTACCGAGCGTGCCCGGGCCGTTCTTCACCAGCACCGAGATGGCGATGTAATAGCGCTCGAACGCCTGCTGCAGCGAGTGGCCGATCGCACGCAGGCGGAACACTTCATCGGTCTGCCCGGTGTTGCGGGCCAGGATGCCGCCGTCGTCTTCGTTGACGTTCTGCAGCAGGCCTTCGCGCACGAAGACGTTGATGGTCTGATCGATGCGCTGGGCGAACTCGTCCTCGGTCCAGGGCAGGAACAGCTCGGCCTGCAGGAACGGATACACCGTGCGGCCCAGCTGCACCAGGCCGGTGCGGCTCATGCGGCGGTTGTTCTGGAAGCAGCAGGCCACCCACGAAGACGCGGTGAACAGGTGCACCACGTTGTTGCGGAAGTAGCTGAGCAGCACCGCGGTATCGCCGCTGACGCTGAGCACGTCGCCCAGCGGGTGCTTGATGCGGGTGAGGACGTTGATTTCCTCGGCGTGGGCGATGATCCGCTCCGGCGAGTGCGGGGTTACCGTCACCCGGTCCGAATAGGGCATTTCCACCAGCAGGGTCTTGCACAGCTCGATCTGCGCGATCAGGTCCGCCTCGCCCATCGCATGCTTGGGCGTGGACAGCAGCGCCAGTGCCAGCAGATTGATCGGGTTGACGTCGGCGGCACCGTTGATGCGCACCTGGATGCGCTCGGCCAGGGTATCGACGGTGGTCGACAGCCACGACGGCTTCTCGTCCTCGGACACCGCTTCGCCGCCCCACTCCGGCGCCTTCTCGGCCAGCACATCGTTCAGCGCGATCGGCTCGCCAAAGTTCACCACCACCTGGCCGTAGTTCTGCTTGAGCACCTTGGGGATGCCCCACAGCAGCGACCAGATCGATTCCTTTTCCTTCGGCCGGCCGGACAGTTCGTCCAGGTAGCTGCCGCCTTCCATCAGCTTCTCGTAGCCGATGTAGATGGGCTGGAACAGCACCGGCTTGCGCGGCTGGCGCAGGAAGGCGCGCAGGGTCATCGAGATCATGCCGCCCTTGGGCTGCAGCAGCCGCCCGGTGCGCGAGCGGCCACCTTCGACGAAGTACTCGATGGAGTAACCACCGGCCACCAGCTGCGCCACGTATTCGCTGAGCACGGCCGAGTACAGCGCGTTGCCACGGATCGAACGGCGGATGAAGAACGCACCGCCCTTGCGCAGCAAGGTGCCGACCACTGGCAGGTTCAGGTTGATGCCGGCCACGATGTGCGGCGGCACGATGCCACGGTCGTACAGCAGGTAGGACAGCAGCAGGTAGTCCATGTGGCTGCGGTGGCTGGGCACGTAGACCACTTCATGCCCCGGCGCGGCCGCCTTGAACTTGTCCAGATGGTGGACCAGCACGCCGGCGTAGATGCGGTTCCACACATGGCTGAGCATGAAGCTGGCCGAGCGCACCACCGGGCTGGAATAGTCCGCGGCGATTTCCCAGGCGTAGGCGTGCGCCTTCTTCCAGGCGTCGGTCGTCTTGCTGTTGTCGCGCTTGGCCTGTGAGGCGATCGCCTCACGCACGGTTTCGGCGGCCAGCACCTGGTCCACCAGCAGGCGCCGGGTCGAAAGGTCAGGGCCGATCACCGATTCACGGATGCGGCGGAAGTGGGTGCGCAGCACGCGCTGCAGCTTGCGCACCGTGCGTTCGGGCTCCAGGCCCTCGTCGATGGTGGAGCGCAGCGAGATCGGCGGTGCGAAGCGCACGATGGTGCTGCGACCATTCAGCAGCAGGCCGAGCAGGCGGCGGAAGCGGCCGACCAGCGCCCAGTTTTCCGAGAACAGCACGGCAAACCAGCCGCTCTGCTTGTCCGGGGCACGGCCGACAAAGATCGACACCGGCACCAGGTGCACGTCTAGGTCATCGCGCACGCGATGGGCCTGCAGGACCTTGGCCAGCGAATCGGAATGGGTCTTGGCGCCGCGCTGCTCGGGAATCAGCGAGTTGCTGGAACTGCGCCGCGACAGGGCCAGGTAGGCCCGCTTGCGGCCGGTGGGGTCACCGGCCAGCGGCACCAGCGGCGAGGGCAACCCGGCCTGGCGGCAGGCCTTGTCCAGGATCAGCGCGTTGGACAGGCCGTAGTCTTCCAGCACGTACATGACCGGGCGGCCATCGTTGTACTGGCCCGGGTCCTCCGGCTCGATCTTCAGCGACAGCCACGGCTCGACCAGGCGGCCCAGCAGGCGGGCCCACAGCGGACGGCGGCCAGCAGGACGCGCGTGCACCGGCGTCGCCGCCGGGCTCACGCCGGCGTCGGTCGAGGGGGACGACTGCGCCGTATCGGCGGGCGTCGGCTGGGATTGTTCGCCGGGGAACGGCAGCGGGTTCTGTTTCGACATCGACGTCATTATGGCTTAGCCGACGGTGTTGCCGCTTCCCCATCGGTAGCCGGGGCGGTTGCCGGCTCCGGCGCAGCGGCGGCACGCGCGGCATCGGCCTGGCGCAGCAGGGCGTCGGTGTCGGCCAGGGTACGGGTGAGGTACCAGTGACCCTCGCGCCGGCTCAGCGGGACCTGCACGGTCATCGCACGGCCGGCCAGCTCGTACTGCAGGCGCACCAGCGCATTGTCCCCTTCCACCGACAGCAGCTCCCCACGCACGCTGCGCAAGGCTTCATCCACCCCCAGCCCATAGCTGGCCAGGACCGCCTTGAGCGTATGGATGAACGGAGCAAGCTGCTGCAGGCTGCCCTCCATGCCCGCTGCCTGCAGGCCGGCATCGTCCTGGAAGCCGACCTTGGCGGCGGCGCCGACCAGGGCGGCAATGCTGCTGCGGGCCCGCGCGCGGTCGCTGATCGGCGCGTCCTGTGCCCAGGCCGCCAGGGTCTGCACCAGTTGGATGTAGTGCGCCTGCTGGCCGGGCGTGTAGCCCTTCTGGTGCCGCAGGTACTGCACGCCAAAGTTGCCCATCGACTGTGCGGCCTGGCGCACGGCGCTGGCCTGCCCGGCCAGCTGGCGGTCGAAGCTGCGCTGCAACTGCGCATCCGCGCCTGGCGCACGCAGTGCCGCCAGCATCGGCAGCAGCTGGTCGCCCAACGGCAGGCCGGTCAGCGGCCACTGGCTGTGGCCCTCCGCCCAGGCCTGCTGCAGGCGCTGGTACTGGCTGGGCGGCACCGACAACCGTGCGTAGCCGATCAGATCATCCTCGGCCAGCCGTTGCGCCATCGCCTGTACGGCGGCGACAGGTTCGGCCGGCGCGGCGGCCGGATCGCCGCCCGGTTGCCGGCACGCGGCCACGGCCAGCAGCAGCACGGCCGCCAGCCCCCATACGCGTGCAGACCTTCCTCGCACTCCAACGCTCATGCAATCGGACTCCCCGGACCGGTCCGCATCTTGCGGCCTGTGAGGTGACAGCGGCAAGCCGGGCGGTCACGCTTTCCGCTTCGGGATACGCAACGGCTTGATCCACAAAAAAAAAGAGCCTCGACCACACGGATCGCAGGCTCTTCAAACCGGCACGAAGCCGGTGGACAGTGTTGTGGCGCATGTCCGGCCCGAAGACCGGATGGCGGCGATCGTACGCTGCCCGCGAAGTTAAGGCAACACATGATGAAACATCATTCAACTTATTGATTTAATTGAATCAATCGCGTTGCCAGACCGACTCGATGAAATCTACGGCATGTTTTTCGGCGATTCGGGCATAAACGCCGGGGTAGCCGGCCAACGCGCAGCCCTCGCCCCAGCTGACCACACCGAACTGGGTCCACCCCTCGCGCAGCCGCAGCAGCAACGGGCCGCCGGAATCGCCCTGGCAGCTGTCCATGCCCTCGCGGCCTGCGCAGATGACCTTGCCGCGTGACAACTCGCCGCCATAAGCCTGCTGGCACTGCTCGAACGGCACGAACGGCACCTGCACCGTCTGCAGCTGGGTGGGGAATACCTTTCCGTCGCCGATGTCGGTGTCGCCCCAGCCGATTACCGTGAACGCGCGCCCCGGCTTGAGGTAGCTGGCGTCCGGCCGCAACCGCAAGGCCACCGGCTGCGCGTCGGGCAGCGGGGTGTCGAGCTGGATCAAGGCCACGTCATGCTCCAGCGAGTTGCCGCTGTTGTAGGCCGGGTGCATGTGGATCGCCTTGATGTTGGAGACCGCCGCCGACGGTTCGGTGGACAGGGTAGTGACCCCACCGAGCACCGCCAGGTCGCCCGGGCGATCGCCCTCCACGCAGTGCGAGGCGGTCAGCACCCACGAGGGCGAGATCAGCGTGGCGCCACACCAGTGACGACCATGGTCGCTGTCGCCCAGCGAAAGACGCTGGATGCTGACCATGAACGGGTACTCATCGGGTGCGGCGTTTTCGCCACCGATGATGCGTGGCGCTTCCTGCGGCGTGGGTGTGGCGTTGGCGGGCAGAGCGAAGGCGGCAGCCAGCAGGGAGCCGAACAACAAAGAGGTGGTGCGATACATATCCGTGTATTCCCTCTATCAATGGATGGGTACCGGACGGCCGCGGTCCGCGCCGGTGCATCGATTGATAGGAGGAGTGGTCCGCGCACACGGCGACCCGGCGCACAGTTTCATCCGTTGGGGGCAGCTGCGTCATCGCCAGCGCTGTAAATGCGAACGCCATCCCGCAGTGAACGGGATGGCGTTCGTGGTGCCGGCGTGACCGACATCGAGGCGATGTCAGCGCGCGGCCAAAGCCGACGCGATTTCCAGCTGGATCGCCCGTGCCGCTGCCTGCGGATCGGCAGCCAGGCGGATCGGGCGACCGACCACGATCGCGTCGGCGCCATCGGCGAAGGCCTGGGCCACGCCGACGGTGCGCTTCTGGTCATCGCCGACCGGACCACCCGGACGGATGCCCGGGCAGACGATCGAGAATCCGGCGCCGGTGGCGGCACGGATCGGCGCCGCTTCCTGGCCCGAGGCGATCACCCCGTCGATGCCCGCCGCCTGGGCGGCCAGCGCGCGCTCGACCACCACGTCCACCGGCTCGCGGTCGATGCCCATCTGCGCCAGGTCCGGGCGGCCCATCGAGGTCAGCACGGTCACCGCCAGCAGGCGCATGTCGCTGCTGTTGGCTGCCGCGCAGGCTTCCATCATCGCCGGGTGCCAGCCGTGGATGGTGGCGTAGCTGACCGGCCACTGCGACAGCCGCTTGATCACCGCCGCAGCGGTGGCCGGAATGTCGAAGAACTTCAGGTCGACGAAGACGCGCTTGTTGCGGCGGGCCAGTTCATCGAGCACCTGGAAGTACTCGCCGGAGGCCAGCAGTTCCATGCCGATCTTGTAGAACGCCACGCTGTCGCCAAGACGCTCGACCCAGTCCAGCGCCTGCGCGCGGTCGGGCACGTCCAGGGCGAAGATCAGGCGCTCATCGGCGCGCAGCGGCAGCGGGGCGCGGCTCACGGCGCGTAGTCCAGCGCGGCGCGCTTGGCGTCGTGGCGGGCTTGGCGCGACTGGCTGTAGTCATTGTTGAACTGCGCCGGCTCGAAGCCGCCGTAGGTCGGGTTCGGCAGCATCCACCAGCGCTCGCCGAACCAGTCGTGGTACTGCTGCAGCAGGGCATCTCGGCCCTCGTTGGTGTTGGCGGTCACTTCCACGAAGTCACCCAGCTGGTCGCCGAACTGCATCAGCACGCGGTACTTCTGGCCGGCCAGGCGACGGCGGCAGTTCTTCTCGCTGCCGGCCTGCTCGCAGCCTTCAACCACGGTGCCCAGGCCCAGGAACACGCTGTCGTCGGCCACCGGCAGGCCCTGCTCGCGCAGGTTGGCCAGGGTCGCGTCCTTCAGGTGCACGGCGCGGTTGGAGATGTACAGCAGGGTCACGCCCTTGGCGTTGGCAGCCTTGGCGAAATCGACCACGCCCGGGATCGCCTTGGCCTTCTTTTCGGCTACCCACTGGTCCCAGCTCAGTTCGTCGTATTCCTTGCCGTCGCGCACCAGGCGCGCCTGGTAGGGCGAGTTGTCCAGCACGGTCTCGTCCACATCCAGCACCACCGCCGGCTTCAGGCCCTTGGCCTCGTTGCCGCGTTCTTCCGGCACCAGCGCATCCCAGTGCGCTTCCTTCAGCGCCACATCCAGATGGTCGGCGGCGGCGCGGTAGGTCTGCTCGGTGATCGCCTTGTATTCCTGCGCGCGCTGCATCCACAACACCGCGTTGAGGTTGTCGTTGGCGGTGGCGTCGAGCGCGTCGCCGGCCTTGGCGGCAGCGGCCGGTGCCGCCGGTGTGGCCGCTTCGGCAGGCGCTTCCACCCGCTTGCAGGCGGACAGGCCGATCACCGCGGTGGCGAGCAGGGTCAGGGACAGGGAAACGGGACGACGCATGGAATTCACCGGCTGCAGATATCGGGGCATTTTACCGTCAAAGCCGCCATCGGGACGGCTATGCTTGATGGTTGACCCGTTGCCCCTGCGGAGGCCGCCATGACCGATTCCACCCAGACCCCCGACGTTCCGCTGCTGGATGCCGTGCAGGCCCGCCTGCTGGGCTGCCTGGTGGAGAAGGAAGCGACCACCCCGGACACCTACCCGCTGACGGTGAATGCGGCCCAATCGGCGGCCAACCAGAAGACCGCCCGCGAGCCGGTGATGAACGTGAGCGCCGGCAGCGTGGAGCACGCCCTGCGCCAGCTGGAAACCCTCGGTCTGGCGCGCCAGCACTTCTCATCGCGCGCCGATCGCTACGAGCACCGCCTGCAGAGCGCACTGGACCTGACCCGGCAGCAGACGGTGCTGTTGGCCCTGCTGTTGCTGCGTGGCCCGCAGACCCTGGGCGAGCTGGTTACCCGCGCCGAGCGCCTGCATCGCTTTGCCGATGCCGACGAGGCCCGCCACGCGATCGAGCGCCTGCAGCAGCGCGGGCTGCTGCTGGTGCTGCCACGTGCCAGCGGCCAGCGCGAAGACCGCTACATGCACCTGCTGTGCGGTGAAGTGGACGGCGCGGCGCTGGCGGCGAAGTACGCCAGCAGTGGTGGCGGCAGCGAGCCGGCCGACCCGGGCCTGGCCGAACGCGTGGCCCAGCTGGAAGCGGCGGTCGCCGCGCTGCAGGCGCAGCTGGCCGAACTGCGCGGCTGAAGCAACCCCGTGGGTGCCGACCGTTGGTCGGCACTGCATTTGAATCGTGCCGACCAACGG
>NZ_JBRRDR010000034.1:0-51711 GCF_056759755.1 Stenotrophomonas sp. STEN046 | reverse complement strand
GTCGGGCCAGCCGGCACGTTATATACCGGCCTGGGGGGGGCGGGGGTGGTTGGTGCTGAGTTTTAACCGGGCCCCACCGGGCGGGCGCCACCCACCACGATCAAACCTCGGCCGCGCCGAGCGTGGCGTATAGGCGGCTGGGGCTGTCGATACCCGGCAACTGGATCACCCCGCGTTCCTGCATGCCCAGGCCCAGCAGGATCTTCCCGGACACCACGTTGTCCAGATCGGTAATGCCATACAGGTCCTGCACGCCCAACACGGTGCGCGCATGGTTGAACACCGCGCGTGACGCCTCGCCGGCATAGCCCTGCCCGGCGAAGTCCGACAGCACGGCGTAGCCGATGTCCGGCGCCGGCAGGCCATCGCGGCGCACCAGTCCTGCATTGCCCAGCCAGGCCCCATCGGACAACCGCTCGATCGCGTACATGCCAAAGCCATTCAACGCATAACTGTGCAGCACGCGCAGGGCGATGTACTCGCGCGCCTGTTCCTCGCTGCGCACATTGCGGTCACCGATGAAGCGCACGAAGCCCGGATCGTTGAGCAGCGCCAGCATCGGCGCCGCATCACGGTCGGGTTCAATCGCGCGCAGGCGCAGGCGTTCGCTTTCGATGGGATGCATGCGCAGACCTCCAGCAGAAAGCCTGATTGTGCCCCAGCCCCCGGCTGTTGAATTTGATTTTCTTTGCATTGCCGTGGGAGGACGCGCCCGAAAACTGTCAGAGGCCGGGTGGATGGGCTGCGCAGGGGCGTGAGCCGCATGGATGCGGCGACCGAGCTTACAGGGACGTACTTGCAGCGCCCCCTGCGCAGCCCATCCACCCGGCCAGATCCCAGACACTGCCGCCTCCACCACGGAGGGGCGGCGCCGCTGGAGCGCCTTAGTCGAACAATGCCTCGATCGCCGCCAACCCCGCCGTCGCGCGCTCTTTCTTGCGCACCGCATCGGCCACCGGGTCGGCACCGTCGCGCTGGATCTCCTCGGCCGGTATCTCCTCGAAGAACCGGCTGGGCTTGAGCCGCACATGCTCACCGAACTTGCGCGTCAGCTTGCTGTAGCTCATCCACAGCTGGATCTTGGCACGGGTGATGCCCACGTACAGCAGGCGCCGCTCTTCCTGCAGGTTGCCCTCGTCCAGGCTGACCTGGTGCGGCAGTACGCCGTCCTCGCAGCCGACGATGAACACGTACGGGAATTCCAGGCCCTTGGAGGCATGCATGGTCATCATCCGCACCTGGTTGCCGCCTTCGTCCTTGTCGCTGCGCGACAGCAGCGCCAGCTGACCCGCCAGATCGGCCGCGGTGGCGCCACGCGGGCCACCTTCGAACCACTGCGCGAGTTCTTCGATGTTGTTGGCACGGCGCTGGTAGCTGGCTTCTTCCTTGGCCTGCTGGCGCAGTTCGCTGAGCAGGCCGGATTCCTTGGCCACCTTGCGGATCATGTCGCCGGAGGAAATCTGCCGGGTCTGCGCACGCAGGTCGCGCAGGATATCGGTGAAGCGCGCCAGGCTGTTGGCCGCACGTGGCGGCAACTGCTGCAGCGCACCGATCGCCTCGGCGGCCTGCGCCATCGGCATGTCCTTTTCCGAGGCCAGTTCGGCCAGCTTTGCCAGGGTGCCGGCACCGACTTCACGTTTTGGCGATTGCACCGCACGCAGGAACGCGGTGTCGTCGTCCGGGTTCACCAGCAGCCGCAGCCAGGCCAGCGTGTCCTTCACTTCCTGGCGTTCCAGGAACATGGTGCCACCGGTCAGGTGGTAGGGAATGCGCAGCAGCTGCATCGCCTTTTCCAGCGGACGCGACTGGAAATTGCCACGGAACAGGATGCAGAAATCGCTCCACGGCACCTTGCGCGTCTGCGCGACGAAGGCGATCTCGGCAGCGACCTTCTCCGCTTCGTGTTCGCTGTTGCGGCATTCCCACACGCGGATGCGCTCGCCGTCGGCCTGGTCGCTCCACAGCTTCTTCAGATGCTCGTGCGGGTTGTTGGCGATCAGCGCGTTGGCCGCGCGCAGCACGCGGTTGGAGCAGCGGTAGTTCTGCTCGAGCTTGATGATTTCCAGCGCCGGGTAATCGCGGCCCATCTGCTGCAGGTTTTCCGGATTGGCACCGCGCCAGGCGTAGATCGACTGGTCATCATCACCCACGCAGGTGAAATTGCCCTTGTCACCGGCCAGCTGCTTGAGCAGGCGGTACTGCGCATCGTTGGTGTCCTGGCATTCGTCCACCAGCAGGTAGCCGATGCGTTCGCGCCAGGCCAGCGCGATCTCCGGGTTTTCTTCCAGGATCTGCACCGGCAACCGGATCAGGTCGTCGAAATCGACGGCGTTGAAGGCGCTCAGGCGCAGCTGGTAGCGCTCGTAGATGCCGGCCGCTTCCTTCTCGCGGTTGCTGCGCGCGGCGGCCATCGCCTGTTCCGGCGACAGCCCGGCGTTCTTCGCACGCGACACCAGGTTCTTCATGTCCTCGATGTCGTCGGGCTTGGCGCCGTACATCAGATCCTTGATCTGCGCTGCGGCATCATCGGCATCGAAGATCGAGAAACCGCGCTTGAGGCCAACCGCCGCATGCTCGATCTGCAGGAACTTCAGGCCCAGCGCATGGAAGGTGCAGATGGTGACTTCGTCAGCATCCTGCTCGCGCAGGCGCTTGGCCACGCGCTCGCGCATTTCCTTGGCCGACTTGTTGGTGAAGGTGATCGCGGCGATGCGGCGGGCCGGGTAGCGGCCGCAGCCGATCAGGTGCGCGATCTTTTCCACGATCACGCGCGTCTTGCCGCTGCCGGCACCAGCGAGCACCAGCAGCGGTCCTTCGATGTGCAGGACGGCGGCGGCTTGGGGGGGATTGAGACCGTGCATTGGGTGGGGATTGTAGCGGGCGTTGATGGCGGCCACAGCCACTGGCCGGTGGGCTTGCTGAACAGCCTCGGCCGGCGCCGGACGGCGGCGTACAATCGGCCGATGGCCAAGCTCTATTTCTACTATTCGGCGATGAACGCCGGCAAGACCACCACCCTGCTGCAGAGCGCGCACAACTACCGCGAGCGCGGCATGCGGGTGGCCATCCTTACCCCGCGCCTGGACGACCGGGCCGGCGCCGGCGTGGTCGCCTCGCGGATCGGCCTGCGCGCCGAGGGCATGGCCTTCGAAGGTGACACCGACCTGCAGCAATGGGTCGCGCAGGACCTGCAGGCCAACGGCCCGCTGGGCTGCGTGCTGGTGGACGAGGCGCAGTTCCTCAGCCGCGCCCAGGTCTGGCAGCTCAGCGAGGTGGTCGACCAGCTGCGCATTCCGGTGCTGTGCTATGGCCTGCGCACCGATTTCCGCGGCGAGCTGTTCGAAGGCAGCCAGTACCTGCTGGCCTGGGCCGACGAGATGCAGGAGATCAAGACCATCTGCCACAGCGGCAAGAAGGCGACCATGACCGTGCGTGTGGACGCGCATGGGCATGCCGTGCAGGACGGCCCGCAGGTGGAGATCGGCGGCAACGACCGCTACGTGTCGGTCAGCCGCGCCGAGTTCAAGAAGATCACCCGCGGCGAAGGGCGGATCGACCCGGCGCAGGCACCGCTGCCGTTGTAAGGGGTTGCGCCGGTGCGCCGTGACCTCCAGCGGTTTACAAGCGCGCGCTGTCGCGCCTAGGCTGCGGCTCCCCTGCTGCCGAACTGGAAGTCCGACATGCGTCCCGCCCTCCTGCTGCTGCCGCTGCTGTTCCTGCCCCTGCTGGCCACCGCGGCCGAGCGCCCGTCCGGTGAAGACGATGCGACGGTAATGGGCGCCGGATTCATGGACAGCCACCCGGACATGATGTACCGGCAATGGGGTGTCAATGCCCTGCGACGCAACGATGTCAACGGCGCGATGGACAACTTCCGGCTGGCTGCGCGGTATGCCGACAAGCCAGCCCAGGGCTACCTCGGCGAGATGTACTGGTACGGCGTGCAGCAGCCACGCAATCCGGTCATGGCCTACGCCTGGATGGAGGTCGCGGCCGAACGTGGCTACCCGTTGTTCGTCGAGCTGCGCAACGAGTACTGGGCCACGCTGCCGCTGGAGCAGCATGATGCGGCGCGTGCGCAGGTGAGCGCGCTGCGCGCCGAGTATGGCGACGAGGTCGCGCGCCCGCGCATGGCCGAAGTGCTCAGGAAGGGGCGCCGCGAGATGACCGGCAGCCGCGTCGGCTCGATGTCCAACAACGTCGACATCGTGTACATGGACGGCGGAATCTCACGCACCATCAAGGCCGACCGCCTGTACGACCCCAAGTACTGGGACCCGAAGCAGTACGAGCGCTGGCAGGACGAAACCTGGATGAAGATCCGCCGGGGCACGGTGGAAGTGGGCGTGCCGACCCAGTCGCACGCCACCGACGGCAAGCCCTGAAACGACGGTGCCGGCGTGTAGCCGGCACCGCACCGCATCGGTTCAGTACAGCGTGCGCTCCGGCGCGCCGGCCGGCGGCGGGCTGTACTGGTACAGCCAGGTCTCGGTCAGGGTCTTGCCACCACTGCGCAGGTACAGGCGGATGTCGATCTGGTCGGTGCTGCCGTCCGGCGGTACCAGGTCGAACATCGCGCGGTAGCCCTTGATCTCGCGCAGCGGTCGCGCCGATACGATCTCGACCCGGCCACGGCTGGTTTCAACCACCGCTTCCACCTCGCCCTTGTCGATCAGGCTGGCCAGTTCGCCGCCTTCGAAATCGACCGCGAAGCGCCAGGAGAAATACTCGCGCTTCTTGCCGATCACCCCACCCAGGCCGGTACGGCTGGCCACGCAATGGGCCAGCGGCGTATGCGCCGGTGGCTGCGCGCCCCAGTACAGACGATAGCCGACCAGCAGTTCCTGGCCCGGCTGCGGCTTTTCCTTCGGGTTCCAGAACGCCACGATGTTGTCGAAGGTTTCATCGACGGTGGGAATCTCCACCAGCTGCACCGAACCTTCGCCCCACTCGCCCTTGGGTTCCACCCACAGGCACGGGCGCTTCTCGTAGAACACGCCGTCGTCCTGGTAGTGGTCGAAGTTGCGGTCACGCTGCAGCAGGCCGAAACCGCGCGGGTTGCGATCGACGAACATGTTGAAGCGCAGGTTGCGCGGGTTGCACAGCGGGCGCCAGATCCATTCGCCGGCACCGGTCCACAGTGACAGGCCATCGGTATCGTGGATCTCCGGGCGCCAGTCCCAGCCCATGCGGCGATCGTTCTCGCCCACCTGGTACATGCTGGTGCACGGGGCGATGCCCAGCCGCTCGATGGTCGTGCGCGGGTACAGCGCGCTGTCGATGTCCATCAGCAGCACATCGCCGTTGGTGACCGCGAAGCGGTAGGCGCCGGCCACGCTGGGCGAATCCAGCAGCGCATAGACGATGATCGTGTCCGAATCGGCGGCCGGCTGTTCCAGGTAGTAGGCGATGAAGTCGGGGAATTCTTCCGGCTTGCCCATGCCGGTATCGATGGCCAGGCCACGCGCGGACTGCCCGTACTGGCCTTCCTTGCCCACCGCGCGGAAGTAGCTGGCGCCGAGGAACGCGGCAAAATCGCGATCGGTATCCTTGCGGGTGTTGAGGCGGAAGCCGGCAAAACCGAGGTCGGCCGGCAGCTCGCCGTTCTTCAGGCCACTCTTGCCGTAATTGAACGCGGCGCCGTCATAGGCCAGCTCCTGCGCCTTGCCATCGACCACATCGAACATGCGCACCGGCGAATGGAAGTACAGGCCCAGGTGGAAGAACTTGGCCTGGAATTTTCCGGGCTGGTCGGCCCACAGGGCATGGTCCTGGCGATAGCCGATGGACTGGTACTGGTCCCAGTCCAGCGCCTCCAGGCGCCCTGGCAGTACCCGCTTGTGGCTCTTGTAGGGCGCCTGGGACAGCGCGCGCGCCTGGCCCTTGAGCGTGGCGAAATCGAACGGCTGCGGCTGGCCCAGCCGGCGCAGGCCGAGCTGGCCGTTCTTGCTGGCCGCACAGGCCGGCAGTGACGGCAGGCCGAAGGCGGCCAGGGCCAGGGAGGCATTGCGGAGGAAATCGCGTCGTTGCATGCAGGCGCGGAAGCAAGGGGAAGGTCGGCCATCATAGGCAGACAAACGTTAACGGGCAGCGGTGGAATCAATCGGCTGTTCAGCCTGCGCCAGTGCAGCCAGCCGCGCGTCCAGGTCACGCAGGACCGGCGCCCGCGGCCCCCGCTGGGCCAGCAGCAGCTGCCGCGCTTCGGCCAGGACACTGCGCGCCGCGGCAACCTGGCCTGCTGCCTGCAGGGCATCGCCCTGCGCCAGCAGGGCCTGCGGCAGCAATGCAACGTGGTCGGGCTGGCGCCAGATCTCCGCTGCGCGGGCGTAGTGCGCGGCAGCCGCCAGTGGATCGCCGCTGGCGCTGGCCCATTTGCCCAGCGCGAATTCACCGTGGCCGATCTCGCGGTGGCGCGGCCCCAGCGCACCCAGCAGCTGCGCCTGCACCTGCCGCAGTTCCTGCCCGGCCAGCGCGCGCTGGCCCCGCTGCAGGGCCAGCAGGGCCCGTGCACGGCGGACCACCAGCGCCTCGGGATGGCGCGGTCCCCACGCTTCCTGCGCCGCCTGCCAGGCCAGTTCCAGTTCGGCCGCAGCGGCCTGCGTGTTGCCCTGCCGGGCCAGCACGTCACCCAGCTGGCGATGCAGGCTGATCACCTGCGGGCTGCGCGCGTCGGCGGGCTGGCCCAGCAGTGCCAGCGCCTGCCGATAGCCGGCCAGCGCCGCTGGCAGGCGCCCGGCCGTTGCATCCAGGGCCGCCAGGTCGGCCAGTGATTCGGCGCGGCCGAAGCGCTCGACGATGCCCTGGTGGCGCAGGGCCAACGCCTGCTGGAAGGCGAGCCGCGCAGCATCGCCATTGCCCAGCTGGGCCTGGCAGCGGCCGAGCTGACTGTGGAACTCGGCAACTGCCGCCGGCAGGGCCGCAGCTTCGCTGGCGGCCAGGGCCTGCACTGGCTGCAGGTGGGCCAGGCAGTCACGGTCACGCCCCAGCATGCGCAGCGCGCGCGCGCGTTGGGTCACCGCTTCGATCTGCAGGGCCGGCGGCACCTGCCCGACCTGCTGCAGCAGCTGGCGTTGCCGGTCCAGGGTCTGCAGGGCGAGCTGGTAATCCCCCAGGCCGATGCGCAGGCGGCCGATCACGCCTTCCAGTTCGGCCAGCGCCAGCGGCTGATCGGCCAGCTCGGCTTCGCCACGCTGCTGCCCGGTGGCCAGCAGCTGTGGCACATCGAAATGCCCGTGACGCTGGCTGGCCGCCTTGTCGAACAGGCCGACGGTGAAATCCTGCATGGCCTGTGCACGTGCCATTTCCACCCGCGCCTGACGTGCCTGCCACAGGGCGGTGGAGGTGGCCAGCAGCAGTGCCAGCACCGATACCGTGACCAGTGCCACACCCCAGCGGTGGCGGCCTACGTACTTGCGCATCCGGTAGCCAACGCCCGGGGGCCGCGCCAGTATCGGCTGCCCCTGCAGGTGGCGGCGAAGATCGCCAGCCAACGCTTCGGCCGAGGCGTAGCGCTGCGCGGGATCCTTCTGCAGGGCCTTCTCCAGCAGTACGTCCAGATCGCCCCGCAACCGCCGTGCCTGCCGCTGCAAGGCGCGCCGGGGAGCCCCCGGCTCGGCTGCCAGGCGCTTCAGCAGCGCCGACGCGCGCGGTGCCTGTACGTCCAGGATCGAACGTTCCCATTCGGCATCGCTGTGCCGGCGCAGGCGGTAGGGTTTGTGCCCGGTGACCACCTCGAACAGCACCACGCCCAGCGAATAGACATCGGTCAGGGTGGTCATCGCTTCGCCACGGACCTGCTCGGGTGCCGCGTAGTGCAGGGTGAAGGCGCGGATTTCAGTCGCCGGATGTGCCGTGTTCGCATCCTCGTGGTCGAGCAGCTTGGCGATGCCGAAGTCGAGCAGCTTCACCGTGCCATCGGCGCGCACCAGGATGTTGGACGGCTTCAGGTCGCGGTGCACGACCAGGTTGGCATGCGCATGGCTGACCACCGCACAGACCTGCAGCATCAGCTGCAGGCGCGTTTCCAGCGGCGGCTGCAGGCGCCGGCAGTAGTCGCTGATCGGTTCGCCTTCCACATAATCCAGTGCCAGGTAGGGTTGCCCGTGCTGGTCCACGCCCGCATCCAGCAACTGGGCCAGATGCGGATGCTGGAGACGGGCCAGGATCTGCCGCTCACGGCCGAAGCGCTGGCGCAGGCCGGGATCGGCAACGCCGCTGCGAAGCAGCTTCAGCGCGACCTGGCGCTGGTAGAGGCCGTCGCAGCGCTCTGCCAGCCACACCTCGCCCATGCCCCCTTCACCCAGGGGGCGCAGCAGCCGGTAGGGGCCGACTTCACTGCCGGCGCGACCCGGTGGCGGTGCGGTCCACAGCGGCTGGGCCATGAAGTCATGGCTGTCCGCTTCCTGCTGCAGCAGGTGCCGCAGCTCCTCGCCCAAGGTCGGGTCCTGCGCACTCAGCCGCTGCAGGCGCAACTGGCGCGCTGCCGGGGCCAGTTCCAGCAACTGGTCCAGCCAGGACGACAGTTGCTGCCAGCGGGCGGCGTCCATCGGTGTGCTCGGTGCCCGGCTCAGTCGCTGCGCATCGCGGCCAGCAGGAACAACCGGGCCTTCTGCCAGTCGCGGCGGATGCTGCGTTCCGAGCGTTGGCTCAGCTCAGCGATCTCCAGTTCGGAAAGACCTGCGAAGTAGCGCAGTTCCACCACCCGTGCCAGATGCGCGTCCACGGCCTGCAGGCGCTCCAGGGCCACGTCCAGCGCCAGCAGGTCTTCGTCCAGGCGCACGCCGCTGCTGCTGTTCTCGGGAATCTCGGCGACCCGCTTCAGATCGCCGCCGCGCTTGCGCGCCAAGCGGTTGCGCGCATAGTCCACGACCACGCTGCGCATTGCCGAGGCGGCGTAGGCGAAGAAGTGCGCGCGGTCTTCAAAGCGCGCCGCACCCCGGCTGCCGAGCAGTTTCAGGTAGGACTCGTGCACCAGCGAGGTTGCATCCAGCGTGCGCCCCTGCTGCCCGGCCAGCTGTCGCCGGGCCATGCTGTGCAGTTCCTGGTACAGGGTGGTGAGCACGCGGTCGAGCGCACCGCGGTCGCCGCTGCGCGCAGCGTCCAGCCAGACGGTGATATCCGGTCCCTCATCCATCGCCAACGCCCCCGCAGCGGATGTTGGCTGGACTATAGCGCTGCCGGTGTGCAGCGCATGAAGACGTTCAGCGCTGGCAGTGGCTGCACCAGACGCTGGCGCGCTGGCCGATGGTGGCGTGCTTCAGCACGCGGCCACAGGATGGGCAGGGCAGGCCATCGCGGCCATAGACCAGCAGCTCCTGCTCGAAGTAGCCGGGGGCACCATCGGGGCTGATGAAATCGCGCAGGGTGGTACCGCCACGGGTGATGGCGTAGTCCAGCGTTTCCTTCACCGCCGTGGCCAGCCGCTGGTAGCGTTCGCGCGACACCTTGCCGGCCTCGCGCAGCGGGCTGATGCCGGCCTTGAACAGGCTTTCGGCCGCGTAGATGTTGCCCACGCCGACCACCACGGCCTGGTCCATCAGGAAGGTCTTCACCGGCGCGCTGCGGCCACGGCTGCGCGCGAACAGGTAATTGCCGTCGAAGGCGTCGTCCAGCGGTTCCGGGCCCAGCCCCTGCAGCAGCGGATGGATCTCGCCGGCCGGCTGCCAGAGCAGGCTGCCGAAGCGGCGCGGGTCGTTGAAGCGCAGCAGACGGCCGTTGTCCAGGCTGATGTCGACGTGGTCATGCGCGCGCAGCGGCGTGTCACCCGGCAGCACGCGCAGGCTGCCGGACATGCCCAGGTGCAGCACGGCACTGCCTGCGGCGGTATCCAGCAACAGGTACTTGGCACGGCGGCGCACCGCTTCGATGCGCTGGCCAGGCAGCTGCCCGGCCACTTCCGGCGGGATCGGCCAGCGCAGGTCGGCGCGGCGCAGGATCACCCCATGCACGCGGCGCCCCTGCAGGTGCGGCGCCAGGCCGCGACGGGTGGTTTCTACTTCGGGCAGTTCGGGCATGCGCTGATTCTAGCGCCCCGGCCCATGCGCAGACGTGACCGCGCCCGGCCTGGCCGCGGTCACGCGGGGCGTCAGGCTTCCTGGCCTTCAGCGGGTGCCTGGATGGCTACCGGGGCGGTGTCGGGAAACAATGTGGGGAGCGTCTCCACAAAGCTGGCCACGCAGGCTTCGGCGTAGCGCTCGGCGGTCTGCCTGACCAGGGCGTAGTCGTCGGCCTGCCACGCTTCCAGCGACGCCGACACCGGCTCGGCAATGCGGCAATGTGCGCCTTCGCCACCGGTCAGGCGCATGGTCGGCAGCTTGCGCCGGTACGGGAAGCCCAGATCCACGTTCTGGCGCAGCTCGTATTCGGTCTCGGCGTTGCCGAGTTCCTTGTAGATCAGGGTGAAGTCACCCACGGTGACCTGGACAGGCCGCGACTGCTCGGGGATGGCGCCAGGATGGGTGCTGAAGTACGCCGCCAGGGCCGCGCGTGCCTGCTGCTCCATCGAACTGAAGGCCGGATTCGGCACGGTGTCCACACGGGTACCCTTCAACTGATCCTTGCTGAAGCCGCGGCCACCGATGACACCGGCAAACAGCGATACGGCCGCCTGTGCCGCCACGACCTTGCCCGTCGTGGAGCGTTGTACCAGGCGCAGCGCGCGGTCACCGATCGGCTGGCCGTCGGCATTGGTCTCCAGCTTGGTGCTGGTCGGAACCCGGTGTTCCCAGGCGGGCGCCGGTGCCACCGTCGCGGCGTCGGCAGCCTGCTGCGGCTCGGAGGCGGCGGTCACCGCGGCCGCCGGTTCATCGGCCAGCGCCGGTGCGGCGAACACGAGGCCGCCAAGCAGGGTGGCAGTGAGAAGGGCAGGATTTGCTTTCATGGGGGGTCCTAGGGCATCGGTCAGGCCAGCACGGGCGACCCCAACAGGCATCGATCATCGCAACGGCACTGCTTCAACCTCCATGTCCCCACGACCGCGTTCCCTCACGGTCGACATGCCAAGCCCGCACTGTCTCTGCTGATCGACCGGCGCGCCGGGATCGAGTCGTGCACAGCATCGGCCGTGCAGTCGGAAACTTTAGCCCGGGCGGCCGCGCGGCCGCCCCACGTCAGCGCGGCGGCGCCGACAGTTCGCGCGCATCCAGGAAGCCATCACCGTTGGCATCCTGCTTGTGGAAGCGCTGCACGATCACCTGCCGCTGCTGCTCGCGGGTGATCGCCCTGCCCTTGCCGCCGGGCAGTTCGTCAGCGCTCAGCACACCGTCGCTGTTGCGGTCCATGCGATCGAAGGCGTACAGCATCCACTGCACGTACTCAGCTTCGCTGACCTTGCCGTCACCGTCGCTGTCCATGCGCTGCAGATAGCTGGCGGTGTCGCTGACCTGGGCCAGGGCGGCCGGTGCCACCAGCAGGGCCAGCAGTGCCGCGCTGGCTGCCTTCATGCACCCACCAGCGTGTAGCCCTTCAGCCGCGCGGCATAGGCCTGCAGTGCGGCGATGCCGCTTTCCTCGGCTTCGCGGCACCAGGCCTGCAGGTGCCGCAGGCGCTCGGCGGCATCGTGGCCACGCGCCTCCAGCAGCGTCGCCAGGCGCGCACGGTATTCCACCAGAACCCGGATGCGCGGGCGCTGCGCAACCCAGTCACTGAGCTGGGCACGACTGTCCGGCTTCAGCCAACGACCGTCGTTGACCAGGCCACGGCGCAACCGCCGCGGCAGCATGCGGCGCAGCTTGGCGCCGGCCAGCCGGGCCTCTTCGCGCAGTGCCGGCATGAACACGTTGCGCTGGTAATCGGTCATGGCCTGGAAGCGGTGCGACAGCAGGGCTTTCAGGGTGTCCGCGTCGGGCACGGCGATGTTGGGCCGCACGTCCATGGCCGGCGCCACGCGCAGTACCTTGGCCAGGCGCAGCATCTGCAGCAGCCGGATGGCGCTCCAGCCAATATCGAATTCCCAGCGGCGCATCGCAAAGCGTGCCGAGCTGGGGAAGGCATGATGGTTGTTGTGCAGTTCTTCGCCACCGATCCACACGCCCCACGGGGTCAGGTTGGTGGAGGTGTCGGCCGACTCGTAGTTGCGATAGCCCCACCAGTGGCCCAGGCCGTTGACCACACCGGCGGCCCAGAACGGAATCCAGGCCATCTGGATCGCCCACAGCGCCACGCCCGGCAGGCCGAACAACACCGTGTTGATGGCAAACAGCAGGACCGGGCCGAAGGTGGCATACGGGGTGTACAGCCGACGCTCGATCGCATCCTCCGGGGTGCCGCGGCCGTACTGCTCGATGTCCGCGCGCAGGCCACGGGCTTCGCGGTACAGCTCCACACCACGCCAGAACACCTGGCCGATGCCGCGGGTGACCGGGCTGTGCGGGTCATCCTCGGTTTCCACCTTTGCATGATGCTTGCGATGGATGGCCACCCACTCCTTGGTGATCATCGAAGTGGTCAGCCAGGTCCAGAAGCGGAAGAAATGCGCGACCGCCGGGTGGAAGTCCACGCCCCGGTGGGCCTGGCTGCGGTGCAGGTAGAGGGTGACCGAGAAGATCGTCAGCTGGGTGAAGACCAGCAGCACCAGCGCCAGCTGCCACCAGCCCAGGCCCAGCACGCCACCGCTCAGCAGGGAGATCAGGACATCGGACATGACGGCTCTCCAGATCGACGCAGGGTGGCAGACATGATGGGCGCTTGCGTTGCAAACTGCACCCTGCACCGCTGGATTGGCCGCGCCATTCCGTGGCTTCGTTCACAGTTGGGGAACCGTGTTGTCGAGCCTTGATCCGCGCACCCGCGCCGTAGACCCTGCCCTGCCCGCCCGGAGCGAGCCGCCATTGATCGAACTGGACCAGGCCAGCGTGATGCGCGGCCAGGTGAAGGTCCTGCACGGCCTCAGCCTGCGCATCGCGCAGGGCCAGCACACCGCTCTGCTGGGCCCCAATGGCTGCGGCAAGTCGACCTTCATCAAGCTGATCACCCGCGAGCTGTATCCGTTGGCACAGGCCGATGGCCGGGTGGCGGTGAAGGTGCTGGGGCAGAACCGCTGGCAGGTGGACCGGCTGCGCTCGCAGCTGGGCATCGTCACCGGCGACCTCAGCAGCAACCTGTCCGACATGCCGGGGCTGACCGTGGAACAAGCCGTGCTGTCAGGCTTCTTCGCAAGCTACGTGGTGCCGGCGTTCCGCGAAGTCACCGCCGACATGCTTGCGCGCGTTGGCGAGACCCTGGCCATGACAGGGGCCCAGGCCCTGCGTGGGCGTGCCTACGCCGAGCTGTCGGCCGGTGAGACCCGCCGCGTGCTGATCGCCCGTGCACTGGTCAACCGACCGCAGGCACTGTTGCTCGATGAACCTTCCACCGGGCTGGACCTGGTGGCCCGCCAGCAGTTGATCGCCACCATGCGTGTGCTGGCGCAGCAGGGCATCACCCTGGTGCTGGTCACCCACCACATCGAGGAAGTGATTCCCGAGATCGAACGGGTGGTGCTGCTGCGCGACGGCCGCGTTCTGGCCGATGGCGCGCGCGCGGAGCTGCTGCGCGATGAGCCGCTGTCGGCGGTGTTCGGTGGTTCGATCACGGTGGTCGAGCAGGAAGGTCGGCTGACCGCGTACGCGGGGTGACGACACGCCACTGCAGAGCCGAGCTCACGCTCGGCTGCTCCTGATCACGGCAAACGGCCGCCGAGCATGGGCTCGGCTCAACAGGAAGCAATGCAGCGGGCCGGATGTTCCGGCCCACCACACCTTCCCTCAGAACCGTAGTGCCAGCGCGCGCGATTCGATCGGTGCCATCCGGCTCTGGTCCTGCAGTTGCAGGTCACGCAGTTCGTAGGGTGCGCCGAAGCCGGCCGGCAGCGCGGCCTGGTTGAACGGCAGCACCAGCTCACCGCGACCCGGGCCTTCGAACCATGCCGCCGCATGCGCCTGTGCTACCGGCTGCAACTGGCCATTGGCGGCGGTGGCATACAACGTACCGCGCGCCTCGTAGCGACCGGCAGCGGCCACCTGCAGCGGCAGGCTGACCTGGCGACTGGCCGGATCCGGGGTGGCCTGGCCGATGAAGCGGGCCGTGGGTCGGGCGACGGCAAAGGCGACCTTGCCATCACGCAGCACCCCCTCGGCCTGGGCAAATACCTGCAGTTCCCACAGGCCCTGTGCGTTGCTGGCCTCCGCCGGAATGCGTACCTGCGCGCGCAGGCTGCCATCGGTGGTGCGCAGCAGGCGCTGCGGCCAGCTGCGGCCGTCGGGTGCGACCAGCAGCGCTTCACCGCCGAGGCTGCCACGGCGTGTACGCAACGCCGCCGCACTGGCACCGTCTTCCAGCAACCGCGCCTGTACCTGCAGGCTGCCACCGGCCAGCACCTGCGCCTGGCTGGCCTGCACTTCCATCCGCAGCGGGCTGTTGGGCTCCAGCACCTGCACCACATAGCGCCCTTTCGCCTGCGCGCTCTGCAACCGATAGGCACCTGGCACGCTGCTGGCGCCGGTGCGCAGCATGCTGCTGCCATCGGTAACCGGCATGCCGGCAGCCTGCAGCTGGCGGGCATCGACACTGCGCGCAACACTGCTGTTTCCGGCCGGATCGCGCACCTGCAGTGCGCTGGCCGGCAACACCTGTGCACCGGCGGCCGGGCTGATCTGGATCACGGCGTCGGCGGCGGTCAGCGGCAGGTCCAGGCCGCGCTGCAGCTGCGCCGCATCCACCTGCTGCCAGTAGCTGCGGCTGACGGCCGCCTGGGGGCCTGGGGTCTGCAGTGGCTGCGCCGGGTCCAACGCCCAGGCAAAGGCCAACGGCGCGCGCTCGCTTTGCTCGGCAGGCAGGGGGGCGGCAACCAGCGCCGCCGGTATCTGGTCGCCGGCAGCGGCGACCTGCAGTGGCTGCGCGGCCTGCAGCGGCGCGGTGGAAAGCACCGCCAGCACGGCGGCAGCCAGCAGGGTGGAATGGATCGAACGGGTCATCGTGTTCTCCCTTACTGGGTCAGGTCGTTGCGCAGGAGGGTGCCCAGACCGAAGCACTCGCGGCGGCTCTGGTTGTGGCTGAGCGGCTCGGCGCCCTGGGTGCGCGCCTTGTCGGTGAACCACACTGTGCCGGCCGCCTTCTGGCTGCTGCATTCCAGGAAGCCATCGGAGCAGGACGACAACCAGTTCTGGGTGAATTCCAGGCCGACGTTGGCGGCATACCCGCCGCAGTAGCTGTTGCTGTCCCACACCGCCGATTCGACATCGCTGCCGACCATCGCGCGGAAGGGCTTTGGCAACGCCGGACGACCCGCCGTGCCGTACAGGTTCTGCGCGTTGTAGGTCGCCATGTGGCCGACCTGCTGCATGCGCACCGCATCGTTCTTGTAGCCCAGCAGCCAGCCCAGCGAGGTTTCAAACGTGTTGCCGTTGAGCACGGCATCGGCCAGCGGCGTACCCGCCGAGGACGGTGCCAGCGCGGTGACCTTGCGCACCCGGCTGATGATCTTCGGATAGCGGCTGTCGTAGGTCGGGTTGGACAGGATCCAGCGCATCACGTTGCCGCCGTTGGAATGGGTGATCACCACCAGCTGGGTGATGCCACGGCTGTCGATGAAGCCGGTCAGCTGGTTGGCCAGGCAGCCGGCGGCCTCCGGCTTCCACATGTACTGGGTGAAGTCGCAGTTGATGACCACGTAGTTGCTGCTGTTGGGCAGGCCCTGGCGCACGGTGTCGATGATGGCGGGCTGCCAGTAGTCCTGGGTGGCATTGGTCTGCGCGCCGGTGCCGTGTACGAAGGCCACGCCGTAGACCTCGGCGGCCTGCGCCGGTTGCATCGCCAGCCCCAACAGCAGGGCCAGCACGGTACTTCCTGTTGCGGTGCTGCGCATCGCGTCTCTCCCTCGTCAGCGGATCCCCCCGGCCCGGCTGTGCTTGGATGCTCACTGCGACAGCGCGTGAAAGTCCGTGCGCTGCGCCCGGATTCAGGATATTGCCGACACTGCACGACGGTCCTGGAAGCCTTCGGTCGACCATGCCGGGTCTGGCCGTATGACCGATGGACGCTGCGGCTGCGGATCGGGGCTGCGATCATTGCTGGCGAGTTTTCCTGCCTTGAGCCCGCCCATGTTCCCGATTCCCCTTCCCACCCGCCCGCTGCTCGGCATCGCCGTCGCCGTTGCACTGGCCGGCTGCGCCGCCACGCCGGCCAAGCCCACCGCCGTCGAAGCCAACATCACCACCAAGGCCGTGGGCTACCTGGAAAAGACAGCGGTGCCGGCCAGCATCGACCTGGTGCCTGCGCCACCGGCCGCCGGTTCGGCTGCCTTCGCACTGGATGAGCAGGTCAGCCGCGAGGCACGCGCGCTGCGCGGCAGCCCCCGCTTCGTCCAGGCCGGCGTGGACGCCGACCTCGGCTTCCCGCAGGGCGCCAATCACTTCTCCTGCGCCATCGACATCGACGTCGATGCAGTGAAGACCCCCGCCCTGTACCGCCTGCTGGAGCGCAGCCGGATCGACGCCAGCGCCGCCACCAAGGCCGCCAAGAACCAGTACCAGCGGCCCCGTCCGTTCATGGTCAATGGTGAACCGACCTGCTCGCCGCAGGATGAGGAAGGCCTGCGCAAGAACGGCTCCTACCCGTCCGGCCACACCTCCATCGGCTGGGCCTGGGCGTTGATCCTGTCGGAGATCGCCCCGGACCGCGCTGATGCCATCCAGGCCCGCGGCCGCAACTACGGCGAGAGCCGCCTGGTATGCAACGTGCACTGGCAGAGCGACATTCTCGAAGGCCGCTTCATGGGCGCCGCCGCCGTGGCCCGCCTGCACGACAACGCGGCGTTCAACAAGGATCTGCTGGCCGCACGCAAAGAGATCGCTGCGGCGCGCAGGGCCGGCCTGCATTCCAGCCGCGACTGCAGCACCGAGAACGCGGTGCTGAAGGTGCGCCCGCAGAGCGCGCTGTAAGCCATCGCCGCTGCGCTTGCCGGGCATGGCCCGGCGCTACCCACGCGTCGAACCCGGTAGCGCCGTTCCATGCCCGGCGGACGCCGAACGCAGAAGGGCCGGCATTACGCCGGCCCTTCTTCATTGCATCACGCGATCAACCGCATCAGAACTTCGCGGTGAACTCCACGCCCCAGGTACGCGGCTCGTTGAGGAAGCCGGTCAGGTTGTTGAAATCGATCGCACCGACCACGCGGGTCTGGTTGGTCAGGTTGCGGCCGAACACCGCCACGTCGTACTGGCCGTAATCCCAGTTGTAGCCCAGGCGCAGGCCGCCTTCCAGCGAGCTGCGACCGCGGAACTCCGGCGACTCGTAGATGAAGAAGTTCACCGCGCTGCGGTAGGCCCAGTCGGTGTAGGCGTACAGCTCGCTGCCATCGCTGAGCGGGAAGCCGACGCGCAGGGTGGCGTTGTGGATCCACTTCGGCGCCTGCGGCAGCGGATTGCCGTTCACCAGGGCGTAGGTGCCGCCGTTGATGATCGTGGTCGGGTCGGTGATGGTGCAGCCGCCGCCACAGATCGCCACCGCCAGGTTCTTTTCCTTGATCTCGGTGTCGTTGTAGCTGCTGCCGAAGGTCAGCAGCACGTTGTCGGCCAGGTAGGCTTCCAGGTCCAGCTCGACACCCTGGCCGATGGTCTTGTCGGCGTTGAGCAGGGTGGCGGTGTTGTTGGTGCCACCCACGGCGATCAGCTGCTGGCCGTCAACGTCGTAGCGGAACACGCTCAGGCCCAGGCGCGCACGGCGTTCGAACAGGTCGGCCTTGATGCCGGCCTCGTAGGAGATCACCTTCTCCGAATCGGCCTGCGACAGGCCCGGCGCGAAGGCCAGGCGGCCCTGGATCGACGGCGCACGGAAGCCCTTGGCCACGCGGGCGTAGGCATTCACGTTGTCGGTCAGCTTGTACACGCCACTGACATCCCAGCTGACGTCGTTGACGTCGGTGTTGGCCACATACGGGCCACTGACCGGGGTACCGAACGGCACGGCCTGCAGCACGCTGGCGTTGAAGTCCTTCTTGTCCTGGGTGTAACGCACGCCGGCACGCAGCTTGAAGCGATCGGTCACATCGAAGTCACCGGAGGCGAACACCGCCCAGGCCTTGTTGCGCTGGTTCTGCACCACGTGGCCGGTCTGCGGGTTGCCCGGCGCCAGCGAGTCGTAGTTGAAGTTGTTGATGGTCACGTCTTCATCGAAGTAGAAGACGCCGGCCTGCCAGTCGAAACGGCCCCATTCGTTGGATTCCACGCGGAATTCCTGGGTCCACTGGCGGTGGTGCGGCAGGCCGTCGGCCGACTCGGAAGAGAACGGGATCAGGCCCGGGCCGGAATTGCCCGCGCCCAGGAAGGCGGCACCGTAGCCACCGTCGATGTCGCCGCGGTTGAGCGATTCGGCGGTTTCATAGCCGGTGATCGAGTGCAGGGTCACCGAACCGAGATTCCACTGCAGGCGTGCGCTGCCGCCCCAGGTTTCCAGGTCGGAGAAATTCACGCCATCGTTGGCGACCTTGTCGCGGTCGAAGTTCTCGACCAGTGAATTGCCACCCTTTTCGATGATGTTGGCGCGGAACAGGCGGGCGGTACCGTTGAGCTTGCGCTTGTGCAGGTTGAACAGCGCTTCGAAGTCATCGCCTTCGTACAGGAACTGCACGCGGCCGGCGGCTTCGTCATAGCCTTCAAAACCGCTGTTGGGCGCACCGGCATGGGTGTTGTCGACCCAGTCGTCGCGGCGCTGGTAGATGGCCGACACGCGTGCGGACCAGCGGTCGGTCAGCGGACCGCCGTAGGCGCCCTGCACGTTCCAGCTGTTGTAGCTGCCGTAGCCCACGCGCACGTAACCGTCAGCATCCTGCGAGGGACGCGCCGAATCGAACTTGACCACGCCGGCCGGGGTGTTGCGGCCGAACAGGGTGCCCTGCGGGCCGCGCAGCACTTCCACGCCTGCCAGGTCGAACAGCGGGAAGCCCTTCAGCAGCGGGCTTTCCTGCACCACGTCGTCGTACACCAGCGACACCGGCTGCGAGGCATTGAGGTCGAAATCGGTATTGCCCAGGCCACGGATGTAGAAGCGCGGGAAGGCACGGCCGTAGGACGACTCGATGTTGAGGCTGGGCACGCGCGCGGCAAGGAAGCGGATGTCATCGCCTGCAGAGCCGAGCACATCGAGCTTCTCGCCCTGGATCGCACTGATGGCGACCGGCACGTCCTTGGCGTTCTCGACACGACGCTGCGCGGTGACCTGCAGGGCGTCGAGGGCGACCGGGTCTTTGGCAGCGGGGGTTTCCTGGGCGGCGGCTACCAGCGGCAGCAGGGCGGAAAGAGCGACAACGAGGGGGCGCGCGACCGGAAGGCGGCCACGGGAAGTACGGGTCGGGGACATGGCGGTAGGCTGTGTTTGGAGGGGTGGTAAAACGGCGCTACCAGATAATTGTTGCAATACAGCACCTCGCCCGCAAATGCCGCCCGTTCATGGCCGCTTCGTTCATGCCCCGATGCTGCCGCTAGACTCGGGTTTTCCCAGCGACGGACCTGCTGCAATGACCCAGTGGTACTTCCATGCCCCCGGCCAGGCTGAGCGCGTCGGCCCGCTCGACGATACGGCCGCACGCGCCCATGCGCAGGCCCATCCGGGCGCGCTGGCCTGGTGCCAGGGCATGAGCGGCTGGACGCCGGTGGCCGAAGTGGCCGACCTGCGCGGCGGGCCGACCGGCCAGCCGAGCCCGCCACCGATGCCCTCGGCAGGCGCAGCGCGCGCGCCTGCTGCGGCGCAGGCCGGTCGCGCCAGTGGCCGCGCAGACACCATCGAGTTCCGCATCGTCGGCCATGAGATGCAGTTCGTGGAGATTGAGCTGGACCCGGGCGAAGGTGCGGTGGCCGAAGCCGGCGCGTTGATGTTCAAGGATGCGTCGGTGCAGATGGAAAGCGTGTTCGGCGGCGGCGCACGCGGCGGCCAGGATGGTGGCTTCATGGACAAGGTGATGGCGGCCGGCAAGCGCGTGCTGACCGGCGAAAGCCTGTTTGCCACGGTCTACACCCAGACCGGCGCGGGCCGCGGCACGGTCGCCTTCGCTGCGCCCTACCCCGGTACCGTACTGGCCATGAAGCTGGACCAGCACGGCGGTCGCCTGGTGTGCCAGAAGGACAGCTTCCTGGCCGGCGCACGCGGGGTCCAGATCGGAGTGCAGTTCCAGCGCAAGATCATGACCGGCCTGTTCGGCGGCGAGGGCTTCATCATGCAGAAGCTGGAGGGCGACGGCTGGGTGTTCATCCATGCCGGCGGCTGTGTGGTCGAGCGTGAGCTGGCCGCAGGCGAACGCCTGGATGTGGATACCGGCTGCATCGTGGCCTACCACCCGACCGTGGATATGGACGTGCGCCGGGTCAAGGGCATCAAGAGCATGCTGTTCGGCGGCGAAGGCGTGTTCCTGGCCACCCTGACCGGACCGGGCAAGGTCTGGCTGCAATCCCTGCCGTTCTCGCGCCTGGCCGGGCGCATGTGTATGGCCGCGCCGCAGGGGGGCGGCAAGCGCCGCGGCTAATGTTCGCTGCGGGGCTGAGGGGCGTACTGGACCCACATCGTACCGGTAGCGCGGGGCCATGCCCGGGGAGCACAGCGGCAGCTGAACCATCCGCCGGGCATGGCCCGGCGCTACCCACGAATTTTGCGCCTTCGGTATGCTGGCGCCCTTTCCTGAATCCGGCGCCCCGAGCGCACTGCCGATGAGCCTGTTCCGCCCCCGTGTGCTGCTGTCCGTCGCCCTGCTCGGCCTGCTGGCCGGCTGCGGCGGTGAAGAGGTCCGCCCCACCCCGCCGCCGCAGCCCACGCTGGTGCCGCAGGCCAAGCCGGTGAAGATCGGCATCGCGCTGGGCGGTGGTGCGGCCAAGGGCTTTGCCCACATCGGCGTGATCAAGATGCTGGAGGCAAACGGTTTCGAGCCGGTGGTGGTATCGGGCACCAGCGCCGGCAGCGTGGTCGGTGCCCTGTATGCCAGCGGCATGGACGCCTTCCAGATGCAGAGCAAGGCCGTGGCGCTGGATGAAGCCAGCATCCGCGACGTGCGCCTGTTCTCCGGCGGCCTGGTGCAGGGCCAGAAGTTGCAGGACTACGTCAACGAGCAGGTCGCCAACCGGCCGGCCGAACGCCTGAAAAAGCCGTTCGCCGCGGTGGCAACCCAGCTGGAAACCGGTGAACGCTCGATCTTCGTGCGTGGCAACGTCGGCCAGGCCGTCCGTGCTTCCAGCAGCATTCCCGGTGTGTTCGAGCCGGTGAAGATCGGTGGCCGCAACTACATCGACGGCGGCGTGGTCAGCCCGGTGCCGGTCGACGCCGCACGCCAGCTCGGCGCCGAGTTCGTGATCGCCGTGGACATCTCCAGCAAGGCCAGCGGCAAGGCGCCGACCGGCATGCTGGGCATCGTCAACCAGTCGATCTCGATCATGGGCCAGCGCCTGGGTGAGCAGGAACTGGCACGTGCCGACATCGTGATCCGGCCGAAGGTGCTGGACATCGGTGCGGCCGATTTCAGCCAGCGTGGAACGGCCATCCTGGAAGGCGAGAAAGCGGCGATGGCGGCGATGCCGCAGATCCGCGCCAAGATCCAGCAGTTGCAGAAGGCACGTGCTGCCGCGCTGGCACCGGCTCCTGTGGCCGCACCCAAGTGCGATGAACCCTCGCGCCTGGGCAAGCTGATGGGCCGCAAGGAAAAGTGCTGAGCTGATGCGGCTTCCGCGTGCGGCCAGCGGTCCGCACGCGTGAGCGCATGAGCCCGCCGGCTCAGACCATCGCTGGCGCGCTGCGAGCCTGCTGCAGCTGCTGTTCCTGATCGCGCAGCAGCGACTGCTCCTGCACCTGGCGCAGGTCGTTCACCGCCAGCTGCTGGAAGGATTGCTCCACCGGTGTTGCCAACGCCTGCGCGAGCGGCATCTGCGCGCGCAGCTGCGCGGGATCGGCAAGCTCGCCCTGCACCACGAAGACATTCGGTCCCTCTGCTGCAGCGGCCAGCGGGCGCCCCACCAGCACATGATCCACCCGTCGCAGGTCACTGCCGGCGGCCAGGGTGGTGAGGCTGGCCGCAAGGCACTCGCTCTGCGCATCCCACGGCTTGCCCAGCCCGGCGTCGACGCCGCGCACGCCGGCTGCACACTGCTGGTAGAGATCGTGCCGGGCGTGCCCAGGCGCGGTGGGATCGGCCGCAGCCAGCTGCCGTTCGGGCTGCACCTGCGGCGAGGTTGCATCACTCAGCACGAAGGGACTGGCCATGATCGGCCGCCCCTTGTTCACATCATCCGGCTGGAACTGCCCACGCAGTTCCTCGCGCAGCTGACGCACCTCGCGTGCGTCATCCAGATAGCGCAGCGTCTGTGGGTCGGTCACCTCGTGGCTGCCCACCGGCAACCTGCCGATCGGCACCGGCACGACCGGCGCGTGCAGCGGCACCGCGACTTCCCTGCGCCAGTGGCCGCTGGCATTGTCGTGCACGTACATCGCGCCCTGGTGGGAGATCCGATCGGCGTCGAGGTTGGAGATGGGATTCACCCCATGCGGACCACGCGCGAGGGCCATGTCCTGCAGGTAGCCTGCCGGGTTGTCGATCAGTTCGCGGTACTTGCCAAGCACCAGCGCGGTGGTGTCCTGCGCTCGATCCACGCCCAGATTCCTGTTGTCCAGCAGCATGGTCCATACGGCTTCGGCTTCCTCGCGACCTCCGTGCGCGCGTGCGGCCTGCAGAAGCTTGTAGGGGGTCCAGGCAGAGGGGTCGATGCCGCGTGCTTTGAAGGCTTCATCGTGAGCCGCCTGCACATCGCCCACAGGAAGATTCAAGGCCAGATCTGGCCTTTGATCCTCGAACTGCTGTCGACGCAGAGCAAAATCGCGCTGGATCAACTCGACGCCGAATGCCTGCCACTTGCCTTCATCGAAATGAATACCGTCTTGGCTCGCCTGGCGATCGGCGAAACTGTTTGCGGTTGCGCCGGGGGCGTTGTCGTTCCGTACAACTCCCAATGCAAGCAGACCGTAGCCGTCGTTTCCCGGCTTCTGCGCAAGGTAGTTGAAGTAGAGCTCACGGTTACCCGCGTCCGCGTATGCTTCGAGGACATCCATTTCCTTCTGCGTCAAACCTTCCCTGGCGGCGGTCATCTTTTGCTCTCCCTGACGTTATCAATCAGCAGCGCGCGGGTGCGCTCCCTAATGCGCTTCCAGTTCGCCAATCCCTCGCGGGGATAGTTCACCCGGACGATGATGCCCAAGTCTTCGATGGCGAAGGACTGTTTGCATTCGGCGAATCCGGTGACGCGCTTCTTCACCATTTTTCCATCGCGGTACTCCACGCCAGATTCGGTGATCTCGCGTGGCGTGCATTCGATGATCTGATTGATTTCACCTGATGAATCACGCGACACAAACCAATCGTAGTGATATCCAGGCTTCATCACCGGTGCGGCTTCGGGAAGCCCTCTTGCACGTTGGTAGGCGCGGACTCTTTCCATGTCGATGTAGTACGGCGAGAGGCCATGAACCGCTTTCCCCTCTGTACGATCCTCCAGTGTTTTCGCCGGATCATCCTTTCGACTTTCACTTGGCGTCAGCACGTTGCGCATGGCTTGCTGCACCGTGATTCGACTGATGTAGGAATAGCTGACTCTCACAGTGCGTACGGAAACATCCACGCTCAGATTCATCCGCTCTCCCGGCTTGAACGGCTCCAGGGACGGATACTCCAGCGCCAGCGAGAAGCTGCCGTCATGCTCCGGGCCCATCTGCGTGCTGAAGTAGTTCTGCGGCAACTCAAGCTGATAGGGGCCGACGCAGGCACGCTCGATTGGCGCAGGAGTTTGATAGGCATTGATGGGCTGATTGTCGATCGTGATCGAACAGCCCTGCTCGTTCGTCAACAGCCTGGGGGGCTTGCGCGGCGTCTCCGCCTGGACGCAGCCGCCAAGCACCGTCATCAGGCCGATGCTGGCGAACAGAGGTCTGAGTGTGTGCATTGCAATCCTTGCGGTGAGACATGGACAACGATACGCCATGTCGCAGTTCGGTCGCCTGCCCCCCACAGCATCATGTGCTGCGGGTCACACCAATCAACGCCGCGGCAGCGGATAGCCACTGGCCAAGCGTCGCTGGCGGCGCCGCTCTTCCACGGCCTGCCCATGCCGCTGCGCACTCAACTGCAGCTGTTCCATCGCGTCCCCCGGCAGCCACAGCTGCTGCCGGGCACGGGTGATCGCCACGTAGGCTGCACGCACAGGGCTGTGCTGCGCGCGCGCATCGTGGCCGCTGTCGAAGCAGCACGGTGCCATCGACACCGTGTCGAACTGCAGGTTCTTGGCATGCTGGGCCAGGCACAGCACGATGCTGGCCTCGTTCGCATCCACCAGCTGCGACAGCAGGCGGTCCAACGCGGCGGCATCGAATCCACTGGCAAACAGCGCAGGAACATCGGCCTGACCGCGTCGGGTACAGGCCTGCACAAAGCTCTCCCAGCGCTGCCCGGGTCCACCATCGCGAGCGCTGCGCCAGGCATCGATCGGCCCGTGCACTTCTTTCAGCAGTACCTGCCGCGACGCCGGATGCAGGTGCACGCGCGCACCACGCGCAAGCAGTTCACTGGCTTCCAGCAGCATCCGCCACAGGCTGCCATACAGGCGCGCTCCGCTGCTGGGCACCACCGACCAGTCGTCGTAGCGGCGCAGGCCGGTCGCACGGTCGCTGGCCCCCATGAACGGTGCCGCTTCGCCCAGGTCGTCGAGCGCCAGCGACTGGTTCACCAGTGCATCCACCTGGCGCCCCTGGCGGACCGACTGGTGCATCTCCAGCACCTTGGCCGATGACCAGCGCTGCACGCGCCCGCTCAGCCGTTGGTGCGGATCGCCCAGGCTGACCACGCCAGGTGCATGGGTGGCCAGCAGCTGCTTCCATGCCGGGCTGAGGTCGTGCGCTTCATCCACCAGCACCATGCCCAACGAAACCGGCAGCGGCACGCCACGCAGTGCCAGCCATTTGCCGATATGGCCGGCATCCAGGCGCAGGCAACCGCCCTTCTGCACCACCGGATCGAACATGCAGCGCCACACGAACTCGGCTGCGGCAATGTACGGCGTCGCCTCCAGCTGCGCCGCCGCCAGCGAGCGCTGGAAGTGCCAGGCCTGCAGCTTCGGCGCCGACGATGCACACCAACGGTTGATCGCTTCCAGGGCAATCATCAGCACCTGGTCCGGCCGGCGCACGCCGATGGCGGGCAGGCCCAGGCGTGCAGCGGCCTCGCGCAGGCTCAGCGTGCTCTGCCGGTAGGTGGGCACGAAGCCGCCGGTCAGGCCCTGGCTGGCAGCATGCCGGGCAATCGTGTTGGCAAATTCGATCTGGGTCAGCAGCCGCGTGCCGGCATCGGCCGGCAGCCGTGCGCGGAACGCCTCCACCTGCCCACGCGCAGGCGCCACGTAGGTGTAGCGACCCGGGCGCGCCTGCAGCAGCGCCAGCACCAGATGGCCCTTGCCGGTGCCGGCATAACCTTCCAGGTCGATCAGTTCATCGGGATTGGCCGCGATCGCACGCAGCACCCGCGCCTGTTCGGAAGTGAACAGGCCGTTGTGCTGGGTGGCACGTGCGGTCTCTTCGTCAACGGCGGCGTCATCGTCATCGCCCTCGGCCAGCGAGGTCGCCGGAAAGTGGACGGTGTGAGGTTCCAGGGTGACCAGGCAGGCGTCCTGGAAGTCCGCGCCGGGGTAGCGCTCCGGCGAGGCGGCCAGCACCGCGTCCATTACCTCGTCCGGCGCCAGCAGCACATCCTGCGCGGCCAGCACACCCAGCCAGGCTTCCAGCGCCCGCCCGTCCTGCCCGGCCACGGCCGCCAGCTGCGTCCGCGCGGCGTGGCCGTCATCGGCGGCGAACAGCACGCAGGCATCGTGCAGCAGCCGTTGCAGCGCGGTGGCCGGTTGCCGTTGGCGCCGGCACAGCATCGCCACCAGCAGGCCGGCCTGCTCCAGCGGCGTGTCCGGCGGCGTGCCTTCGCTCAGGTGCCGCAGCAGGCTCTGCTCGCGCAGTGGAAGGAACACCAGGGAAGACGTTGGGGATGGGGTATCAGACATGCCGGAGCCAGGAAGAATCACTGCGATGGCTGCGTGTTGACGGCCAGCGCGGGCCACGATGCTCGGCCAGCAAGCGCGCGCCGTCAAACATCACCGCCGCCCGTTCATTCCAGCTGGGACAGCGGCAAGGCCTGGAACCCCTTCACCGTACGCAGCACGAAGCTGGAATTGGCATCGGCCACGCCACCGGCATTCAGCAGCTGGTCCAGCAGGAAGCGCGAGAAATGCTCCAGATCGCGTACATAGACGTGCAGCAGGTAGTCCATGTCGCCGGTCAGCGCGTGGCAGGCGACCACTTCATCCCAGGCCTGCACGCTGTCGACGAAGTGCCCGATCGCGGCCTGGTCATGCTTTTCCAGCTGCACGCGTACGAAGGCCTGCAGGCCCAGGCCGAGACGGCGGGGCTCCAGGCGCGCGCCGTAACCGACGATCACCCCTTCGCTTTCCAGCCGCTGCAGCCGGCGCAGGCAGGCCGACGGCGACAGGTTCACCCGTGTCGCCAGCTCGGCGTTGGTGGCGCGACCATCCCGCTGGATTTCAGCCAACAGACGTATATCCGTGCGATCGAACTGGACTTCTCCGGCCATTGTTGCCCCGCAACATGGTGAGTACGCAAGGATATTGCGCCAGCAAGCCCATTCCGCGCAACTTTTGCAACCCTGTTGCGCGCGCCCTGCCCTAGCATCAACGGTATCCCGTCAAGGAACCCGCCATGGACCTCGCCCAGCCCCGCCGCGTCGAACACCAGCAGACCGACAAGGGCTACGTGCCGGTGTACACCACCGCGCTCGTCGAGCAGCCGTGGGACACCTACAGCGCCGACGACCATGCCACCTGGAGCACGCTGTACCAGCGCCAGCGCGAGCTGCTGGTCGGCCGCGCCTGCCAGGAATTCCTGGATGCGCAGGACGAGATGGGCATGAGCGCGCACATGATCCCGCGCTTCGACCAGCTCAATGAAGTGCTGGGCGCCGCCACCGGCTGGACCCTGGTGGGCGTGGAAGGCCTGCTGCCGGAGCTGGATTTCTTCGACCACCTGGCCAATCGCCGCTTCCCGGTGACGTGGTGGATCCGGCGCCCCGACCAGATCGACTACATCGCCGAACCGGACATGTTCCATGACCTGTTCGGCCACGTGCCGCTGCTGATGAACCCGGTGTTCGCCAACTACATGGAGGCCTACGGTCGTGGCGGCGTCAAAGCCCACGCAGTCGGCCCAGAGGCGCTGCAGAACCTCACGCGCCTGTACTGGTACACGGTGGAATTCGGCCTGATCAACACGCCCGAAGGCCTGCGCATCTACGGCGCCGGCATTGTCTCGTCCAAGGGCGAATCGCTGTACTCGCTGGAATCGGCTGCGCCCAACCGCATCGGCTTCGACCTGCGGCGGATCATGCGCACGAAGTACCGCATCGACACCTTCCAGAAGACCTACTTCGTCATCGACAGCTTCGAACAGCTGATGCAGGCGACCTCGCCGGACTTCACGCCGATCTACGCCTCCCTGGCCGACCAGCCGCACCTGCCGGCCGGCGATGTGCAGGCCGATGACCGCGTGTTCCAGGCCGGTACGGGTGAAGGCTGGGCAGAGGGTGGTGACGTGTGAGCGCAGATGCCGGTCCGGTATCCTGACCTGCATGACCGATGTCTTTGCTTCCCTGCGTGTCGCCGCCGTCGCCTTCGACGACGACTTCGTCCTGCTGACCCTGGCCGATGGCCGCCGTACCCGCCAGCCGCTGCGCTGGGCACCCGCGCTGTTTGAGGCGACCGCAGAGCAGCGCGCGCAGTGGGTGCTCACGACCGACGGGCTGGGCGTGAACTGGCCGGCGTTGCTGCCGGCGCAGGAGCATGGTGTGGTCGATGTTCCGAACCAGGTGTGGGACGACCGCTACGAGGCGGCATTGGCGCGGCTGAAAGCGGCCGCGTGGTCGCTGGATGCACTGTCCGATGAAGACCAGCAACTGGCTGCGCTGTGGCGCATGGAAGCGGACATCAACAACGGCGGTTTCATGCAGTTCCTGTGCAACTGGGGCGACCCGACCTGCCAGCTGGCGCTGCGCGCATTGCAGGCGATGGGTGCGGTGCAGACCCACGCAATCCTGGCTGGCATGCGCGGGTTGATGGACCGGCTGGAGGACGACCCGGAGATCAAGGAACTGACCGACCTGTACGGCGCGATGACCGAACAGGAGCAGGAGGCGCTGCACGCCTTTGATGAAGCCTATTTCGAGCGACCGGAAGATCTGGCGCGGCTGGGCCTGCAGCACTTCGGTCCGGAGCCCATGTAGAGCCGAGCCCACGCTCGGCTGCGTTTCAATCACCGCGGGTAGGCCAGCAGCACCACCAGATCCTCCTCGCCCACCTGCTGCAGCGCATGCGTGCTGCCCGTGCGCGTCAGCAACGCGTGACCCGCGCGCACGTCATGCGGCTTCCCATCCAGCACATAGCTGCCCTGCCCGCTGACGATGTAATAGATCTCGTCCTTGTGCTGCGGATGCAGGCCAATGCCCGCCCCCTTGTGCAGCACGCGCTTGCGCAGCACGAACGGCAGGTCCTGCGCATCAGCGAAGAACGGATACGCCGTGGTCGGCCCGGCACCGCCATGGGGGCCCGGTTGCGCGCGTGCCAGCGCGTCTTCGTGCACCACCTGCGAGGGCCGTGCCGGATCGGCGCCCTGCCCTGCATCCATCACGTCACAGTCGATATCACGCACCAGCGCCGGTTGCAGCGCAGGCAGCAGCGGCACCGCCTCGCGCAGCACCAGGCACGCCACCGCGTTGGCACCCGCCACGCTGAAATGGGTGCCGTCGGCCTTGTTCTGCCCGGGCACGAACAGGAAGTACGGGCGCGCGCCCTGCTCGCCCAGCGCACGGATCCAGCGTGTACTGCGGTCGTTGAGCTCGATCAGCGCGATGTGCTCGCGTGCGGCCAGCTGTTGCATTGCCAGCGTGTAGCGCGCATGCGTGTCCAGCAGCGAGCCGAAGTCGTACAGCAGCCGCGCCACCGGGGTGATCAGTACCGGCGTGGCACCCTTGTCGCGCGCTGCCTGTACGTAACGCATCAGGTACTGCGGGTAGTCACTGTCCGGATCGGCATAGCGCGTGCGATCTTCGAACTTCGCATCGTTGTGGCCGAACTGGATCAGCAGCACGTCACCGCGGCGCAGCTCAGCGGCAAGTGCATCCAGCCGTCCTTCATCGATGAAGCTGCGTGTGCTGCGCCCACCCTTGGCGTGGTTGTGTACTTCGACGCGTGCCGGGTCCAGATAGCTCTGCAATGCCTGCCCCCAGCCCTGTTGCGGCGCGCGCTCGGGGCCATACGCGGCGGCAGTTGAATCGCCGACGATGAACACCCGCATCGGCGCGGCCTGCGCGGCGGTGCATGACAGCAGCAACAGCAGCAACAGGTTGCGCATGGCCGGTCTCTGCTTGTGCCGGCCGCGGGCCGGCAACCTCATGAACGGTGGAAGCATCGCCTGGATGCCGGCCAGCGGCCGGCACTACCCTGGATCACGCGTTACCGCGCCAACCAACCGCCATCAACCGGCAGCACCGCGCCGTTGATGTAGTCCGACGCCGACGACGCCAGGAACACGGCGGCGCCTGCCAGATCATCGGGCGTGCCCCAGCGGCCGGCCGGAATGCGCTCGAGGATGGCCTTGTTGCGGTCTGCATCAGCGCGCAGTGCAGCGGTGTTGTCGGTGGCCATGTAGCCCGGCGCGATGGCGTTGATGTTCACGCCCTTGCCGGCCCACTCGTTGGCCAGCAGACGGGTGATACCGGCGATGCCGCTCTTGCTGGCGGTGTACGACGGCACCCGGACGCCCCCCTGGAAGGACAGCATCGAGGCGATGTTGATGATCTTGCCGTGGCCCTGTTCGATGAAGTGGCGACCGGCCGCCTGCGAGATGAAGAACGCCGACTTGATGTTCACGTTCATCACGTCATCCCAGTCCTGCTCGCTGAAATCCACGGCATCGGCGCGGCGGATCAGCCCGGCGTTGTTGACCAGGATATCCAGCCTGCCCAGGCCTTCGATGGTTTCGCGCACCACGCGCTGCACCGGCTCGATGCTGATCAGGTTGGCTTCGATGGCCAGGCAGCGGCGGCCGAGCGCGGTGATCTTCTCGATGGTTTCGGTGGGCGGGGCGATGCCGGCCACGGCGACATCGGCGCCTGCGGCGGCCAGCGCCACGGCGATGCCTTGACCGAGACCGGTATTGCCACCGGTTACCAGAGCGACGTTGCCTTCCAGGCTGAAGGGATTGGCCATTGCGTATGCGTTCCTTGGTAGAGGCGTGCGTGATGCAGGCAAGCGGCCACCGGCACGACGTGCGCGGTGGCCCGGCAGGGCTTACTTGAGCTGGCAGATGTCCAGCACGTGCATGTCGGTGTAATCCAGGTTCTCGCCACCCATCGCCCAGATGAAGGCGTAGTTGCTGGTGCCGGCACCCATGTGGATCGACCACGGCGGCGACACCACCGCTTCATTGTTCTGGATGACGATATGACGCTGCGCGTCCGGCTCGCCCATGAAGTGATAGACGCGGTCGTTGTCGCCCAGGTCGAAGTAGAAATAGACCTCGCTGCGGCGGTCGTGCAGGTGCGGCGGCATGGTGTTCCAGACGCTGCCCGGCTTGAGCACGGTCAGCCCCAGCAGCAGCTGCGAGGACTGGCAGGTGGCCGGCACGATGTACTGGTAGATGGTGCGTTCGTTGCTGGTTTCCAGCGCACCTCGATCCAGTGCCACGGCATCCTTGATCGACAGCGCCTTGGTCTCGAAGCGCGCGTGCGCCGGGGTCGAGGCCAGGTAGAACTGCGCCGGGTTGGCGGCATCCTGCGAAGCGAACACCACCTCCTTGCTGCCCATCGCCACGTACAGGCCGTCCTTCGGCCCCAGGGTGTACACGGTGCCATCGACGGTGACCGTACCGGTGCCGTTGCCGACGTTGATCACGCCCAGCTCGCGACGCTCCAGGAACGGGTGGCCGGCGGCCGAGGCCGGTTCGGTCTGTGCCGGCAGGGCCAGCGGGCCGTTGACCGGGGCCGCACCGCCCAGCACGAAGCGCTCGTAGTGGGTGTACTTCAGGGTCACCGCATCGGCGTTGAACAGGCCGTCGAGCAGGTACAGCTCGCGCAGCTGGTCGTTGCTTGCGCCCTTGATGGCGTCGGGATGGGTGGCGTAGTGGGTCTTGCAGTACATGGCTTCTCCAGAGCTGGGGGCGGGCCGATGGTTCGGCCCCGGCGCGGTTCACGGTCGATTCTAGCGAGGTTGGTAACCGGTGTCATTTTGCGTCGCACGATAGCGCGGCTGGCCGGGCAGGGCGAGGTGGATGGGGGCGGGAGAGGTGTCACGACCAACGGTCGTGACCCACCGACCTGCAGGAGTGATCCCTGCGGGATCAATCCTCCGGCGGTTGGCAGGAATCGCGCACGATCAGGTGCGGCCGCACGCTGGCGATCTGCAGCGCAGGCTGGCCATCGGGCTGGATCAGCATCGCCGCAGCGGTGCGCCCGGTATCGCGGGTATGCCGGCGTACCGAGGTCAGCGAAGGCCACAGGCGCGAGGCCAGCGGGCTGTCGTCGTAGCCGACGATCGACAACTGGCGCGGGATGTTGATGCCGGCACGCAGCGCGACCTTGTAGATGCCGGCGGCCATTTCATCGTTGCCGGTGAAGATCGCCGTCGGCCGGCGCTTGCCGAGCAGCAGTTTCTCGGCGGCGGCCACACCGGATTCGAAGGTGTAGCCGGCCTCGATGATGCGGTCTTTCGGCAGCTCGATGCCCCGCTGCGACAGTGCTTCGATGAAGCCGGCAGTGCGTTCATGCGCCGACCGGTAAGCACTCGGACCGGTCACCAGGGCGATATCGCGGTGGCCGAGCGAGAGCAGGTAGTCGGCCGCTTCGGCGGCGCCGTCGCGGTCGTGGGTGACCACCATCTGCGAGGTTTCATCCAGCGGCAGCGCAGCCACGCGGGTGAAGCGGCAGCCGATCTCGTCCAGCATGTCCGCCAGCGCCTGGTCTTCGGACGCGCGCGGCACCAGGATCACCCCGTGCAGCTTCTGCTGCTGGGCGAAACGGCGCACGCCGTCGATGTAGCCCGGGCTGCGGCTGTCGCAGGGGTGCACCACCAGTTCGAAGCTGGAGCCGCGCAGCGCGTCCAGCGCGCCGTACTGCATGTCCACGATGTACTGGGCGGTCGGGTTGTCGTAGACCATGCCGATCAGGAACGAGCGGCGGAAGGCCAGGCCACGGGCCAGCGGATCGGGGGTGTAGCCGACCTCGCGCATCAACGCTTCCACCTTGTCGCGCGTGTCTTTGCGCACCAGGGGAGAGTTGTTGATGATCCGTGAAACCGTTTTCTTGGATACACCCGACAGTCGCGCGATGTCGTTGATCGTGGCTGCCTTGCCTTTCGCCAATGCCGGCGTGGCGGCATCGTTCTTGTTGCGCACTGACATGTAGTGAACCCGATAAGCCTGGGAATTCCAGCGCGCGCTCAATCCAGCGCGCGATAGCGGAAGCTGCGGAAGGTTACCGCACCGTTGCCGGCCGCATACAGCGCCGGCTTCAGTGCCAGGAACCTGCCAGCCACATTGTGATGGTAACCGGACACTTCCATCTGAACCGGATACTTCTGCCAGTTCTGGCCATCGGCACTGGAATGGACCGTGACGATGTGGCGGTTGTTGGTCACCCGCAGCCACAGCCGGCCGCCGGTGGCACTGGCCGCCAGCCGGGTGGGGCGCTCCTCGCCATAGCGGTGCATGACGAACTGCTCGCCATTGCTGCCCACGCCCACGTACAGGCGGTCGCTGTAGAACAACAGGGCACCGCCGACCGCGCCGGGCGCGATCTCCAGCTCCACTTCGAACTGGTAGGCCGGGTCGCCGGCGATGGTGGTCAGCGGCGAGGCATCGCGCGGGGTGCTGCCTTTGCCCTGCAGCACCAGGCCGTCGCCGCTGAAGCGCAGGCGCCGGTATTCATCCGCGGCCGGATTGAAGAAGGCCCATTGCGCGCCGAGCACGTGGCCGTTGAAATCATCCGACAGCGCCATTCCATGCGGCACCAGTGCATCGCCGGAGGGCTTGCGCAACGGCTGCGCCAGGTCACCGCCCTTGGCCACGAACCAGCCATCGGCGGTCCATTCGATCGGTTCCAGCAGCGCCTGCCGGCCCAGCGTCCAGAAGCCGTTCTCATACCCGTGGTACATCATCCACCAGCGGCCGTCGGTGCCTTCAATCACCGTGGCGTGACCGCGCGACCACCACGGCTCGGCAGCCGACTGCGTGCGCATGATCGGGTTGTTGGGCGCATTCACCCACGGGCCATGGATCGAACGCGAGCGCGCGGTGATCACCATGTGCCCGGTCGGCGGGCCGGCGGTACCGCCCACGGCGGTGGTCATGTAGTACCAACCATCGCGGAAGTGGATCTTCGGCCCTTCCTGCGCATAGGCCTCCACATCCCAGCTTTCCGGATAGCGCCAGCCGTCGTACACATGCTTCGGCTTGCCGGCCACGCTCAGGCCATCATCGGCCAGCGCCACGTAGTCACCGCCGCTGAGGAACAGGTAGCGCTTGCCATCCTCGCCCACGGCGTGGCCGGGGTCGATGTAACCCCCCAGGCCGATGTCGATCGGCGCACTCCACGGGCCCTTGATGTCATCGGCCCAGACCACGAAGTTGCTGCGCCGCTCGCCGGTGCGTGCCGGGAAATAGATGAAGTAGCGGCCCTGGTGCTTGACGATGTCCGGCGCCCAGATCGCGCCCACGTTCTGCGTGATTGCATGGCCCAGCGGCTGCCAGTTGACCAGGTCACGCGAGTGCCAGATCGGCAGGCCGGGGTAGGCGTCGAACGAGGACAGGGTGAGGTAGTAGTCGTCGCCGTCCTTCAGCACCGATGGATCGGGACGGTCGCCGGCCAGCACCGGGTTGAGGAAGCTGCCATCGCCGAGGTCGCCCTGGCGCTGGTGCTCGATGCCACGCTTCCATTGAGCCGGCGCGTGCTCGGCGGCCTGCGCCGGCACGGCGGCCAGCAGCAGGCCGAGCAGGGCGGCGCTGACGGTGGTGCGGAACACGGGTTTCATCACGTGGCCTCCGGCGGTCAGGCGCGCAGCGCGGCGGGCAGCCACAGCGACAGCGACGGGAAGAAGGTGACGATCAGCAGCACGCCCAGCGCGGCGAACCAGAACGGCCAGATCGTGCGCATGCTCTGGCCGACGCTGATCTTGCCGATGGCGGTGCCGATGAACAGCACCGAGCCCACCGGCGGTGTGACCAGGCCGAGGCCACCGGTCAGCACCAGCACCAGGCCAAAGTGGATCGGATCGATGCCATAGGCCTTGGCCACCGGCAGGAAGATCGGCGTGCAGATCAGGATCATCGGTGCCAGGTCCATGAAGGTGCCCAGCAGCAGCAGCATCACCACGATCATCAGCAGCACCATGAACTGGCTGTGCGCGAACGACTGCAGGAAGTCCACCGCCGCCGCTGGCACCTGCAGGTAGGCCAGCAGCCAGCCGAACACCGCTGCGGTGGCGATCACGAACAGGATCACGCCGGTGCTGCGCGCGGCATGGATGACGGTGTCGAAGAACTCGCGCCAGCGCAGTTGCCGGTACAGCACGGTGGTGACCAGCAGGGCGTAGACCACGGCGATGGCCGCGCTTTCCACCGCAGTGAAGATGCCGGCGCGGATACCCACGAAGATCAGCGCCACCAGGCCCAGGCCGGGCAGGGCAGAGACGATGCGCAGCAGTACCGCGCGCCAGCCCGGGAACACTTCCACGCCATAACCACGGCGACGCGCGACCACGTAGCCGGTGATCATCAACGCCAGGGTCATCAGCAGCGCCGGCACGATGCCGGCGGCGAACAGGTCGGCAATCGACAGGCCACCACCGGCGGCAGCCGAGAACAGGATCAGGTTGTGCGACGGCGGCACCAGCAGCGCCACCAGCGCCGCAGTGATGCTGACGTTGACCGCGAAATCGCGGTCGTAGCCACGCTTGACCATCTGCGGAATCATCGTGCCCCCCACCGCCGACACGTCGGCGATGGCCGAGCCGGATACACCGCCGAAGAACAGCGAGGACAGGATCGAGACCTGGCCCAGGCCGCCGCGCATGCGCCCCACCAGCGATGACGCCAGGGCGATCAGGCGTTCGGAGATGCCGCCACGCATCATGATCTCGCCAGCGAAGATGAACAGTGGAATGGCGATCAGCGAGGCCGAACCGGTACCTGCGGAGATCTGCTGGACCAGCACGATGCTGGGAATGTCCAGGTAGAGCAGGGTGGCCAGCGCGGCGGCGGCCAGCGCGTAGGCCACCGGCACGCCCAACAGCAGCAGCGCGGCAAAAGCAGAGAACAGGATGGTGATGCCCATGGATCAACGATCTCCTTCAGCGTCGTCGGCACCGGCTGCCGTGGCATGCAGCGCTTTCCACGCACGGTTCAGCGCGAACAACAGCATCAGCGCACCGCCCACGGCCAGCGGCAGGTAGTTGATGCTCTGCGGCAGGTTGGCGCCTGCGGTCTTGATGTCCATTCCATCGAGCAGCAGGTCGGCCGACCAGAACGCGATGAAGCCGCCCAGCACGGCCACCACCAGCTGGATGAACACATCCACCGCCCGGCGCAGGCCCTCGCCCATGTAGGCGTGCAGCAGGAAGAACCCGAAGTGGCGATTGGTGTGCACGCCGCAGGCCGCGCCCAGGCTCATGGCGGTGGCCAGCAGCAGCAGGGTCACCGGTTCGGTCCAGCTGGGCGAATCGTTGATCACGTAGCGGGCGAACACCTGCCAGCCCTGCACCGCCACCAGCCCCAGCAGCGCGCCCACGGCAACATGGATGGCAATGTCGGCGATGCGGTCCAGCAGCCGTTGGCCGGGGCCGGGTACGGTGGAAATCGTCGTCTCGGTCATGGCAGTGTCCTCAGGCGGCGGCACGGATGCGGGCGACCAGCGCAGCCAGCTCGGGTTGCTGCAGGTACTGCTGCAGCAGCGGCTGGGCGGCGGCGCGGAAGGCGGGCAGGTCCACCTCGTTGGCTTTCACGCCCGAGGCCAGCACCGCGCGGCGCGCGGCGTCTTCGGACGCATCCCATTGCGCGCGCATCACCTTCACCGAGGCGCGCGCGGTCTCCAGCAGCAGCTGGCGGTCGGCCGGCTGCAGGCGCTCGAAACTGGCGCGCGACATCAACAGCACGTCCGGCGCATACGAGTGATCGCTCTGCGACCAGTAGTGCGCGGCCTCGAAGTGGCGGCTGGAATGGAAGCTGCGCATGTTGTTCTCGGCGCCGTCGATCATGTGCGTCTCCATGCCGGAGAACGTATCGCCCAGCGACATCGGCGTCGGATTGGCGCCGAGCAGGCGCATCAGCTGGATGAAGATGTCCGATGACGCGACACGCAGCTTCAGTCCATGCAGGTCGCTGGGCTGCACGATGGGATGTTTGGTGTTGTAGAAGCAGCGGGCGCCGGAATCGTAGATCGCCAGGCCCACCAGGTCACGGCTTTCAAAGCCGCGCAGCACCGCCTCGGCGATGCCGCCATCGAGTGCGGCACGCTGGTGCGCCACCGAATCGAACACGTAGGGCAGGCATAGCGCCTGGGTCAACGGGAATGCGTTGTTCAACGCACCGGCGTAGACGCGGGTGATGTCGATGGCGCCGAAGCGCGCCATGTCGATCGCTTCCGATTCGCGGCCGAGCTGGCCGGAATGATACTGGCGCAGGCGCAGGCGACCTTGGGTTTCGCGCTGCAGTGTTTCGCCGATCCACTTCACCGCGGTCACGGTCGGGTAGTCGGCCACGTGCACATCGGTGGCGGTCAGCAAGGTGGCGCCGTCGATGGCGTCAGCCGGCCCGCGGCCACAGGCCGTGAGCAGCGGGGTGGCCAGCGCAGCAGCGCCGCCGGCCAGGAAATGTCGTCGTGTGATCATCTGCGCCCTCCCGCGCGTGTTCACCGGAGCGTGCGGCGGTTACCCGGCCGGCACAGCCCTGCAGGCAATCTCGCCGAAGCCGGCAAATCGCACCAGCGCCGTCTGTCCTGCGCTGATGTCGTGGATGCCGGTCGCATTGCCGGTGGCGATCAGATCGCCGCGCTGCAATGGCCGGCCGCGCAGGGCCGAACGGGACAGCGCGAAGGCGTACGCCGCGCGCAGGCCGCCGGGCAGGCGGGTGGCGCCACCGGTGCCGACCACGTCGCCCTCGATCAGCGTTTCAGCACGCAGCGCGGTTTCGTCGCGCGCGGTCCAGTCAACGATCTCCGTCCCCAGCACCAGGCCGTTGTTGTTGCCGAAGTCGGACACCACCACGCGCGGGCCCAGTTGATTGATCGTTGCCAGGGGGCTGCTGGCCACTTCCACGCCGATGTACAAGCGCGCCGGCAAGGCCTCGGCCTGTTCAGGCGACCAGTGCAGTTGCCCGGCCGGAGCGTCCTCCAACAGCTCCAGCACGTACTCCGCCTCTACCGCAGCGAAGCCGCCGACGAACACCGGGATATCAACTGTTCCACCGGTAGCATTTTTCAGCTGGCGGGAGAAAACCGGGCCCAGCAGCCGATCATCCCCGGAAGCGTCGCGGCGCTCGGCGGCGATGTAGCCGACCTTCCAGCCGACCACCTGGTCGTCCCAGCCGGCGATGGCCAGATCCTGCACCCGGTAAGCGGCCACCAGGTCAGGCGGCACAAGGCCCGGGAACGCTGGCAGCGCCTGCCCGGCGCGGCGTGCGGTGGTGAAAGCGTGGGCGATCGCGGCCGCATCGTCCGGCGGCGGCGTCTGCCCATGTGTGCCGTGTTCGTTGCTCAAGAACGGTCTCCCTCTGGCGTTGTTGCACTGCCCATCGACAGCGTCTGCAGGAGGTGTATATGGTAAACCGGTGTCATCGCGCAAGCCGCAGCGCATCACAAGCGCTTGCCGGTGACCTCGGCCACCCTGTTGCACCCCGTCGGAGCCTTGCCTGCCATGCGTCTGCCCTGTGTATTGCTGTTGCTGACCTGCCTGTTGCCGAGCGCACCCGCTGCCGCCGGCGATGTGCCGCTGCGCGCGGGCGAGCGGCTGGGCCGGGAACTGGCTGGCGAGCGCCTGCTGCTGTGGCCGGCCGGGCAGGTGCCTGGCGAAACCGGCACCGCGCGGCCCGCGCGGGTGGTCGAGCGCAGTACCGACCCGGCGCACCCTGACCGCTTCGTCGACCAGATCGATGCCCCCTACCTGCTGGTGCATGCGCCGGCCCATCCCAATGGCCACGCGCTGCTGGTGATTCCCGGCGGCGGCTACCAGCGCGTGGTGATCGACAAGGAAGACAGCGCATTGGTGCCCGACTGGGTCGACCGCGCCGGCTACACCCTGTTCGTGCTGCGCTACCGGCTGCCGCAGCCCGGGCGCGACCCGCAGGCCGCATTGGCCGACGCACAGCGTGCGTTGCGCATGGTGCGCGGGCAGGCGGCAGGCCGCGGGCTGGATGCCGACAGCGTGTCGGTGATGGGCTTCTCCGCCGGCGGCCACGTGGCGGCGCGGCTGGCCACCGGATTCGATGTGGCAGCCTATCCGGCGCGCGATGCCATCGATCACCTGAGTGCGCGACCGGCCCGGGCGGTGCTGGTGTACCCGGTGATCGACATGGGCGCGCACGCGCACAGTGGTTCGCGTGCACGCCTGATCGGTGGCCATGCCGACCCCGCACTGGCCGCACGCTACTCGATGCAGCAGCAGGTGCGTGCGGACATGCCGCCGACCCTGCTGATCCACGCCAACGATGATCGCGTGGTCAGCGTGCACAACAGTGAGGCGATGGCGCAGGCGTTGGCCCACGCCGGTGTCGAGCACGAGCTGCATCTGTTCGCGCACGGCGGCCACGGCTTCGGCATGCGTATGCCGGCCGATTCCACCTTGGCGGTGTGGCCGTTGCTGGCACAGCGCTGGCTGCAGGCGGGCACGGCCCCACGATGACCGACACGCCCGCCAACCAGCAGCGCCGCCGGTTCCTGCGTGACAGCGCGCGCTGGGCCCTGGCTACCGCCACGCTGGCATCGCTGCCTGCGTGGGCGGCGCCAGGCCCCCGTGCGGGTACGCCGGTGCTGGCGCGCGTACGCGGCGGGCGTGTGCGGGGCCAGCGCGCGCAGGACGTGCTGGTGTTCCGCGGCCTGCGCTATGGCGCCGACACCGCTGCGTTCCGCTTCCAGCCACCGCGCAAGGAAGTGCCCTGGCACGGCATCGCCGATGCACGGGAGCATGGCCCGTCAGCGCCGCAGGGCGGGACCGCAGGGCCGGGCAGCGAAGATTGCCTGTGCCTCAACGTGTGGACACCGGCACTGGGTGATGGCCGCCGACGGCCGGTCCTGGTCTACATCCACGGCGGCGGCTTCAACAACGGCTCGGGCAGCGACCCGCTGTACGACGGCAGCGCACTGTGCCGTCGTGGCGACGTGGTGGTGGTCACGGTGAACCATCGCTTGAACACCTTCGGTTACCTGTACCTGGGCGCACTGGGCGACCCGCGCTATGCCGCGTCAGGCAACATCGGCCAGCTTGATCTGGTGCAGGCGCTGCAGTGGGTGCGCGAACACGCGGCCACGTTCGGCGGCGATGCAGGCAACGTCACCGTGTTCGGCCAGTCCGGTGGCGGCGCCAAGATCGCCACGCTGATGGCCATGCCCGCGGCGAGAGGGCTGTTCCAGCGCGCATGGACGATGAGCGGCCAGCAGGTCACCGCAGCGGGCCCGCGAGCGGCGGCGCAGCGCGCGGCCATCGCGATGGCGGCGGTGGGCGCGCGTGACATCGATGCACTGCTGCGCCTGCCCGCTGCCGACCTGCTGGCGGCAACCCGCGCACGTGATCCATCGCCGGTGGAGGACACCGCGCTGTACTTCGGTCCCGTGCTCGACGGGGTCAGCCTGCCGGTGCATCCGTTCTGGCCGCAGGCCCCCCTGCAATCAGCCGGCATTCCGATGGTGATCGGCAATACCCGGGATGAAACGCGCGCGTTTCTCGGCAACGATCCTGCCAACTTCTCGCTGACCTGGGACACGCTGCCGGCGCAACTGCAGAAGCAGCAGTTCGTCGATCTGCTGCCGGCCACCGTCATCGCAGAGTACCGTCGCCTGTACCCGCACTACACGCCTTCCGAGGTGTTCTTCGCCGCCACCACCGCCGGCCGTTCCTGGCGCGGCGCGGTGGAGGAACTGGAGGCGCGCGCGCGACAGGTGGCCGGCGCAGCGCCGACATGGGCCTACCAGCTCGATTGGGGCTCGCCGGTGGAAGACGGACGCATGCGCGCCTTCCATACCCTGGATATCCCGCTGGTGTTCGACAACGCGGGCCTGCCCGGTGCGCGTACCGGCGCCGGTGAAGATGCCCATCGGCTGGCAGCGACGATGAGCGATGCCCTCATTGCATTCGCGCGCCACGGCAATCCCAATCATCGCGATATGTCGCAATGGGCCCCGTATACGCTGCCACGACGGCAGACGATGCTGTTCGATCGACACAGCGGCGTCGTGGATGATCCGCGCGCAGGTGAGCGTGCGCTCTATGCAAAAGTACCTTTTGTGCAGCGTGGCACCCTGTGATGACACCGCAGCGCAAACATTCTGTTAACCCCGCTCGGCTAGAGTCGGGCCATGGGAAGGATGTTCACACCACTGCCATTTCCGGGTCGGGAGCAGCTGCTTGCGGCCATTGATGGTGCGGTCTGCCTGGCCGATCCACAGGCCATCACCGCCGCACTTCAACGTGCGTTGCGCGAGGCCATCACCGATCCGATGATCCAGTTGCCGCCGTGCGTGCGGCATCCGGTGCAGGGCCATTACGCCCGTCGCGAGCTGTATCGCAGCGCCACGCTGGGCTACAGCGTGATCGCGATGTGCTGGGGCCCGGGGCAGGGCACGCCACTGCACGACCACGATGCGATGTGGTGCGTGGAAGGCGTGTGGCAGGGCGAGTTGATCGTCACCCCGTATGCGCTGCAGGAACAACAGGGTGAGCGCCATCGCTTCACCGCACAGGAAACACTGTATGGCCACCGCGGAAGTGCCGGCAGCCTGATCCCGCCGCACGAGTACCACACGCTGCGCAATGCGAGCGAGGAGGACGTGGCGGTGTCGGTGCATGTCTACCAGGGCGTGATGGAGCGCAGCGCGGTGTTCGACCCGCTGGGCGATGGCTGGTACCAGCGGCGGGTGAAGCTGATGGAGACCGACGCGGCGTAGGCACGTCCGCCGGGCATGGCCGGGCGGCACACACGCATCAACGCGGCACATCCACCACGTTGTTGAGCCGTGTGACTTCCTCGCCACCATCGGCCAGTGCCACACGCACACGCAGGCCGCTGCGGTTGCCGGCAGGCAAGGGCAACGATACCTCCACTGCTTTCGGCAGCAGATCGGCCGGCGCTGCCATCGCTGGCACCTCGGTACGCGCGATCTCGCGCCCGCCGGCATCTTCCAGCACTGCCACACCCACGCCCGTGCCCACATGCCCCAGGCTGTGTACGGTCACGTGGACCTGCCGCCCATCCAGGCGCACGTCGCCGCGACCCACACCCAGATCCGCGCGCGATTCCACCGGTGTTCCGGCAGACACGCGCTCGAACTCGAACCGCTCGGTGCGCCCGGGCTGGAACTGCATCGGCACCGACAGACTGGTTTCCAGCTGCACCGTGCGTTCGCGTGCGGTGCCGTCGATGCGGCCATCACCGTCGGCATCGACGCCGCTGCGCACGCGCCATGTACCACTGGCCACATTCCAACCGGTCATGTCGGCGGCGATCACCCGCGCGCCGAGGTTGTAGCTGGTCACGGTGAAGCGCTCACGCGAGGGCGCATGCACCAGCAGCGCGACCTGTTCGGCGGCACCGTCGCGATCGAAGCGCCAGCTGACCGTATGTCCGGGCCAGCTCTGGTTGCGCTTCAGGGCAATGCCACCCAGCCGCGCACGCTGCAGGAATTCGCTCGGTGCTTCCACGCGGTCAGACCACCAGTGGCCTTCGGTATTCATGTAGGCGCGCTGCACCTTGGCCTGCAGGCCATCGGCGTGCAGTGCATCGATGTACTTCAGATCGCCGCTGGCCTGCCATGCCATCAGGCTGGCGAAGCCGGTCTTTCCGGCGTCGGCTTCGGCGGTCAGCTGCGGATACCAGTCCTGCTGCCGGCCCAGTGCATCCACATAGTTCTCACCCAGGTTGGCCAGCGCACCCGGCCCCCCACGCGCCACGCGGTAGTCCAGTGCCTGCAGGTATTTCGCATCGCCCGTCCAGCGCCACGCGGCCCAGAAGGTGTGCATCGTGTCACCGCCGCCGGAACCGTTGTTGAGCTCGCCACCACGGGTTGCGCCGGTGGCCCAGTTGATCTCGTTGGGCAGGGTGAACCGGCCCTTGTCATCGGTACCGGCATGGGCGAGATACCCGTCGGCCAGACCAATCACCAGGCGGCGGCCGGTGGGGTCGGCGTTGTATTGCCCAAGCAGGAACGCCGGATGCAGTACCGGGAACGAATACGGCTTCTGCCATTGCCAGTTCGGCTCGCGGTACACCTTGTTGCCACCGAACCAGTTGCTGGAGAACAGCACATGGCCATGGGGATTGCGCAGGATGATGCGTTCGTCGAAGGCCTTCACCGTTTCCATCAGGCGCTCCAGCGTCAACGGGTCGCCCCAGTTGAGGTAGAGCATCGCGCTGTTGGTATTGATGCCTTCCTCGTAGGCGTGCAGTTCGTCGGTCTCGATGGTGCTCAGCCCGTTGCTGAACATGCCGTTGCGGTACACCGCGTCGGAAAGTGCGGTCAGCGAGGCGTTCAGCCGCTGCGGTTGCACGCCCATCAGTGCCAGTCCCGGCCATTGCTGGGTCAGGTCGGAATCGTCGGAGATGCCGCCGCCGAAGTCGCCGTAGGCCACCTGTCGCTGGTCGATCCACCAGTCGACGAACGCGCGCACCTGGGCCAGATCCTGCACCTGGTGGAAGGCCCACGCCGGCACCCCCTTCGGTACGTCGGGCGCGGTGTACGGCGGACGACCCTGGCTGTTGTAGCTGATGTAGTTCCAGTACAGACGGCCCAGTTCGTGGTCCGGGTCCACCCGCAGCAGATCGCTCAGGTCGGCGTACACGCGCGCGTACAGGCGCTGGCGCTTTGAGGTGGTGTGTTCTTCCACCAGGAAGCCCCAGTTGTCGCGCACCTGGTTGAAGCGATCGGCGACGTGTTCCCTGATTGCCTCTGCGCGTGGCTTGAATACCAGGCGGATCTGCGCGCCATCGAGGGCCCTGGCGTCGAAGCCGGGTGCGGCCGAGGCGATGCTCAACCACAGGCTGTCAGGCGTAAGGATGCGGTCGCGCAGATCCAGCCACAGCGTACGCTTCTGGCCGGGCTGCACCGATACCGAAACATCGATCATGTCGCGCGCCGGCCAGATCGGATCCTTGATGCGCAGGTTCAACGGGATCAGGCCATCGTGCGTGGCCGGCAGATCGAGTGCGGGGATATCGATGGCCACGCCATCCAGGCCGTCGTGCATGTTTTCCCAGCTGTAGGCCCAGCTGCGGATCAACGGCTGGTTGGCCGGTGCATCGCCGACGCCGGAGGGAATCAGCACGTGCACGATCGGGCGGGGTTGCGCGGGCAGTGAATCGGCAGTGCGGCGGCGTGAGCCGGCGCCCTTCGGCAGGGCCATCACCGTACTGCGTTCGGCGGCCGGGTAGCGGCCATTGATGTAGCGTCGCAGCGCGTCCAGGTTGGTGTAATCGGGCAGGGCCTGGCTGTCGATCACGTAGGTCTGCTTCACCGTGCCATCGGGTTCGGCACCTTCGCTCACGTTGTAGGCCCAGATTTCCTGGATCGGCGTTTCCTGTTCAACGTTGCTGAAACGCAGGACGCCGCCGCTCTGCGCGGGAATGTCATCGACGCTGCGCAGCACACCGCGTGCGCGCGTGGCCAGCACCTGCGTGGCATGCGCCGCGTCGCTGCCGTGGGCGAGCGTGCCGAATGCTGCGCCGCGGATCTCCACCCGGTTGACGCGCTCCTGCGCTGGCAGGGTCAGGTCCAGGTGCTGGCCGCCCTGCACGTAGGTATTCCAGTCCGGTAGCTGGAAATAGTCGTTGCGGCCGGGAAGGCGCGAGCGGTTGTAGACACCGGGCCAGGTGGTTTCGGCGATGCCGTCTGTGGCCTTCCACATCCACGCTTTCAGGTCGCGGCTGTCGGCGAATTCAATCTTGCGGATGCGCGTGCCCGCGGCGGCCAGCGCCGGCGGCGGCGCACCTTCCCAGCCGAAGCGATGGCGCCAGGCGCGATCATCGGCGCCGCTGGCAACAGCGCTCTGTGCTTGCCTGCCGCGCGCAAGCGCACTGACGGCCATTGCATCAAGCATGCGGTCGTAGACACGGATGTGCTGGAAATCGCTGCCGCGCAGGAAGTTGTAACGGCTCTGTACCTGGTAGGGCGCCATCACCCGCCCGGCCAGGCCGAGCTGGTCCAGCGCAGCATCGTAATCGCCGCTGGCCTGTGCACGTGCGACTTCGCGGCCATCCACGAACAGGCGTACGCCCTGGTCTTCATCCCAGGCAAAGGCAAGGTGCAGCCACTGGTCGGGGCGCGGCGGTGCATCCATGCGGAACGACACGCGGGTGCGTGCGAGGTTGGCGTCGGTGACGAACGCATCAAAGCCGTGGCCGTTCCAGTCGATGCGCAGCCACGCCATGTCCCAGCTGCTGTGGTCGGCGTAGCCGACGCGGAAGATCACGAACGGTGCTTCGCCCACCGCGTAGCGCGCGCGCCAGTCGAAGGCGAGGGTGCCGCGCTGGGCCAGGATGTTGCCCGGTGCATCCCACGCCAGCACGCCGTCATCCTGCCACTGGATCGCCTTGCCACGTGCACCGTCGTCAACGATCTCCACCTTGTCGCGGAAGTTCGGCGTGGCCTCGCCCTGCGCTACCGTGGCCTGCAGGCCGTGGTTGGCATCCACATGGAACAGCAGCGTGGGCGCTTGCGCAGCAGCGGGGCCAGCGGCGAGGGCCACGATCGGCAACAGGCAGCGGGACAGGGTCGAGCGATGCGGCATCGGGTGTTTCCTTTCAACGGGCGACAGCCGGCGTAGGGCCGCCGGACCGTAGCAAGGCCACGCCGCGACGGCACCTTGCGGCGCAACAGCGGTCGTGGCGAGCGGCGGCGTGCAGGTGCACGCCGCCGGCGTTGCTCAGAACTTGTAGCGCAGGCCCAGCAGGTACTGGCGGCCGGTTTCGGTGTACTGCAGCGGCAGGCGACCGGTCAGCGGCGAGTAGACCCATTCGTCCGAAGCTTCGTTGGTCAGGTTGATGCCTTCCAGGCTGAGTTCCAGCTGGTCGCTGATCTTGTAGCGGATGGAAGCATCGAACACCGTGGTGCCGGTCATGCCGTGGTAGCCATCGAGGTTGAAGCCGGTTTCCTGGCCCGGTGCCTGGGTCAGGTAGTCGTCGCGGTTGGTAGCCGATACGCGGCCGGCAAACTTTTCGCCTTCGTAGAACAGGGTGGCGTTCCAGGACGACTTCGACAGGCCGGTCAGGTCGGTCTTCATTACCGGCTGGCCGGCGGCGTTGATGTACTGGATCTTCGATTCCACCCAGGTGTAGTTCAACTGCATGCCCAGGTTCGACCACTTGCCCGGCAGGAAGGAGAAGGGCTGGGTGTAGTTGGCTTCCACGCCGTGCAGTTCGCCGCCGGGGGTGTTGACCGGCTTGCTGTAGGTGAAGTCGTCGGTTGCCGATGCGCCGGTCCCGACCAGCAGTGAAGCCGGCAGCCCGCTGTCGCTGTAGGGACGCACTTCGCGGGTGGTCTGCACGAAGCTCTCGATGTCCTTGTAGAACAGGCCGATGCCGGCCATCGCGCCTTCGGCGAAATACCACTCGAAGCCCAGGTCGACATTGGTCGCACGGATCGGGTCCAGCGCCGGATTGCCGCTGGAAATCGTGCGCGCGCCACCGGCAACGGCCACGGTCGCGCCGGGGGTCAGGCTGCCCAGGCCCGGGCGGCTCATCACCTTGGCCGCACCCAGGCGGATCAGGAAGTCCGGAGTGACTTCGGCCACCAGGTTGAACGAGGGCAGAGTGTCGTTGTAGGTGCGGTTGGCCGTGGTTTCGACGGTGCCGCTGGCCAGCGTCGATTGCCCGGTGGACGACTGCTTGGTACGCACATAACGCACGCCGAAATTACCCGACAGCGGCAGCGAACCGAGTTCGGTCGAGAATTCGCCCATCAGGTAGGCACCACGATCCTTCTCTTCGACGGTACGCACGTTGTTGGCACGCGGGGCGACGGCGAAGGTGCCGCTGTTGCTGTAGATGTCGAACTGCTCGGCGATCGCATCCAGGTCCGGCACCACCCAGGTGGACGGGCTGCCGGCGATGCCCTTCAGGCCTGCCGGGGTGGTCATGTCCACCGGCACGATCTTGCTGCCGTTGGCGAAGTTGGGCACGGCCAGTTCGCTGGCGCGGCGCAGCTCGGTGGTCTTGAAGGTGTAGTCCTTTGCCAGCACGCCGCCCTTCAGGCGGAAGCCGGGACTGATGTTCCAGTTGAAGTCGATCTGGCCGGTGTCGAAGTCGTTGTCCACGTACTGCGGACGCAGGCGGATCTCGGCCAGTTCCCAGCCTGCGGGATTGGTCGGATCGATGCCGTAGTTGAGGGTCGGCGCGCGGTCGTTGCCGCGGTAATCGTAGCTGTAGCCCTTGACGTCGTACTTGTCCATGATCACGGTGGTCTGCACCGGATTCTCATGCTTGGAACGCGAGATGCCCACCTTGCCGGACAGGGTGAAATCGTCGCCAAAGCGGTGCTGGCCGTTCAGGCTGATCTGCTTGAACTCGGTGCTCCACTCGTCGTGGCGGTTCTCGGTGCGGATGTCGACGTTGTCGAATTCACCGTAGACCAGCGCGCCATTGCGGATCTCGCCGTTCTTGACGATGGTGGTCGGCTTGCCGGACAGGCGCGCACTGGCGTTGGCGCCGCGGCTGAAGGAAATCGCCTCGATGTAGTTCTCGTCGCGGGTGGCGTCGATCTTCGAGTACAGCGCGTCCAGGGTGATCTCGGTGGCTGTCGTCGGCTTCCACTGCAGCGAACCGGTCACGCCCAGGCGCTTCTGCTCGTGCTGCATCTGCACGTAGCGCGGAAAGCGCGGGTGGAACACGTTGGCACCGCGAGCGGCAGCGAAGGGCGAGGACGCGGCGAAGTTGCCGTTGCTCGGTCCGTTGGCCCAGCGGCCGGTGTTGGAGCCTTCCTCCAGCGCCTGGCGCTCGGAGTAGGCCACCGACAGCAGCGCACCAAAGGTGCCATCGGCGAAGGTGTTGGAGATCAGTGCGGCAACGCGCGGGTCGGCCTTCTCGGCCATCGCGTTGTAGCTGGCCTGGCCGCTGGCGGCGAAGGTGAGGCCGTCGTAGTCGAACGGATGCGCGGTACGCAGGTCGACGGTGGCACCCAGCGAGCCTTCCTCGACATCGGCCGAGGCGGTCTTGCGCACCAGCAGCTGCGAGAACAGGTCCGAAGCGAACACGTTGAAGTCGAAGCCACGGCCACGGTTGGTGCCGCCGCTCTGGTCACCCGCACCGACCGTGGTCAGCGCTTCCATGCCGTTGATGCGCACGCGGGTGAAGTCGGGACCGAGGCCACGCACCGAGATGTTGCGGCCTTCGCCGGCTTCCCGGGTGATGACCACGCCCGGGATGCGCTGCAGCGATTCGGCCAGGTTCAGGTCCGGGAACTTGCCGATGTCCTCGGCAACGATGGCATCGACCACGCCCGATTCGCTGCGCTTGATGTCCAGCGCCTTCTCCACGCTGGCGCGGTAGCCGGTGACGTTCACCGTGTCCAGGTTGGTGGCACTGGCCGGGTCGGTCTGCTGCTGGGCGGTCGCGGTGGCCGAGAGGGCCAATCCGACGGCCAACGCGAGCAAGGTAACCGGTGTCTTTTTTCCATGGTTCCGAGAATGCATGCCTTTCCCCTCTCCCAAAGGTCTGGTATCGCGGCTGTTTCAGCGTTATGACACCGCTGGTCAAGGCGGACGTTAACAGCACGTTCCGGATCCGGCATCTTGCACCGCAACAGATCTGAAATGTCTCCAAGACGCTTGCAGGACAATGCTTCCAACAGTTTGATAGGCTACAGCCAAGCGCGGTGTCGACTGGAATGACACCGATAGTCAACCGCCACGCCCCACGCGTGGTCCCCAACCCCGCCGTGCAGTGTCACATGCCGGCGGCAAGCGTGAAGGAGCGGAAATGGGTCGTATCGTGTGTTTCGGGGAATTGCTGCTGCGGCTGGGTGCGCCCGGTCGCGAGCTGCTGCTGCAGTCGCCGCAGCTGCAGGTTCACGTGGGCGGGGCGGAGGCGAACGTGGCTGTCTCGTTGTCCCGTTTCGGACATGACGTGGCCATGGTCAGCACCGTGGCCGGCAACGCACTCGGTGCCCATGCGGTGGCCGAACTGCGCCGGCACGGGGTCGATACGCAGGGTGTGCGCGAGGATCCCGAAGGCCGCATGGGCCTGTACTTCCTGACCACCGGCGCGGTGCAGCGCGCCAGCGAAGTGGTCTACGACCGCGCTGATTCGGCATTCGCCAACAGCACCGCAGCCGACCATGACTGGCCGGCACTGCTGCAGGGCGCGCAGTGGCTGCACCTATCCGGGGTCAGCCCGGCGCTGGGCGCGGACGTGGCGCAGGCGACGCTGGCGGCAGCCCGCACGGCCCGCGCACTCGGTGTGCGTGTCTCCTTCGACGGCAATTTCCGGCCCAAACTCTGGCAGCGCTGGGGCGGCGACGCGCAGGCGATCCTGCACGAGTTGTTCGCCCAGGCCGATATCGTGTTCGCCGATTACCGCGACATCGAGGTGATTCTCGGCCTGCGCTTCGAACAGGCCGAGGCGGTGGCCAGGGTGGAAGCAGCGGCCGAAGCCGCCTTCGCCGCCTTCCCGCAGCTGCAGTGGATGGCCTGCACCCAGCGGCAGGCACTGAGCGTGGACCACCATGCACTGGGCGCACTGCTGCTCGGCCGCGATGGCACCCGCGCACAGGCGCCGGTGCGCCAGCTGCAGGGTATCGTCGACCGCATCGGCGGCGGTGATGCCTTCGCGGCCGGCATCCTGCATGGCATCCTGTCTGGCTTCGATGCCGATGCCACTGTGCGTTTCGGCTTGGCCGCCGGGGGCCTGAAGCACTCCATTCCCGGCGATTTCAATCCCGTCAGCGAAGCTGATGTGTTGGCCCTGATGGGCGAGGAGCGATTCGATGTCCGGCGCTGATCCACGCGTTCGTGCGGTACTGAAACTGGCACCGGTGATTCCGGTGTTCACCCCTGATGACGTCGACGATGCGGTACAGGTCGCACAGGCGCTGTTCCGCGGCGGCCTGCCGGTGATCGAGGTGACCCTGCGCACGCCGCGTGCGCTGGACGCGATCAAGGCCATGGTCGAGGCGGTACCCGATGCCGTGATCGGTGCCGGTACGGTGCTCGACGCCGCACAGATGCAGGCAGTGAAACAGGCCGGCGGGCACTTTGCGGTGTCGCCCGGAGCAACGCCGCGCCTGTATGCCGCCGCACGCGATGCGGATCTGCCCTACCTGCCGGGCGTGGCCACCGGTTCGGAGCTGATCCTCGGCCTGGAACATGGCCTGGATACCTTCAAGTTCTTCCCGGCAGTGCAGGCCGGCGGTGCGGCGATGTTGTCGGCGTGGCACGGCCCGTTCGGCGACGTCCGTTTCTGTCCCACTGGCGGCATCAGCGTGCAGAACGCCAGCCAGTTCCTGCACCTGCCCAACGTGCTGTGCGTGGGCGGCTCCTGGCTGACCACGGCCGCGCTGATGCAGACCCGCGATTGGGACACCGTCGAGCGCCTGGCGCGGGAAGCTTCGGTGCTGGCCAGCTGAACTGCCCCCGTGGCGCCGGGTGCTGCCCGGCGCTGCGGATGTCTGGATTCTCCTGCGGATTGATCGGAATCAAGGCGGCGGCTGCACGCCGGCGCCATCCTTCAATCCAAGCGCACTACGGAGATCCACGCATGAATAGAACCATGAAGGCCGCCGTCGTCCGTGAGTTCGGCAAGCCGCTGGTCATCGAGGAAGTCCTGGTACCGCGCCCGGGGGCGGGCGAGGTACTGGTCAGGATCGAGGCCTGTGGTGTCTGCCACACCGACCTGCACGCCGCCGAGGGCGACTGGCCGGTGCGACCGAACCCGCCATTCATCCCCGGCCACGAGGGCGTGGGGCACATCGTGGCTGTGGGAGGCGGGGTAGGGCATGTCAAGGAAGGCGACAGGGTCGGCATCCCCTGGCTGTACTCGGCGTGTGGCCATTGCGAACACTGCCTGGGTGGCTGGGAAACGCTGTGCGAGACGCAGCGCAACACCGGTTACTCGGTCAACGGCGGCTTCGCCGAGTACGCACTGGCCGATGCCAACTATGTCGGCCTGCTTCCAAAGGAAGTGGGCTTCGTGGAGATCGCGCCGGTGCTGTGCGCCGGTGTGACCGTCTACAAGGGCCTGAAGGTCACCGATACCAAGCCCGGTGACTGGGTCGCCATTTCCGGCATCGGTGGCCTCGGCCACATGGCCGTGCAGTACGCGCGGGCGATGGGCCTGAACGTGGCGGCGGTGGATGTGGACGACACCAAACTGGCACTGGCCCGGCGTCTGGGCGCGCAGGTCACCGTCAACGCGCGCACCACCGATCCGGCCGCCTTCCTGAAGAAGGAGATCGGCGGCGCCCATGGTGCGCTGGTCACGGCGGTTTCGCCCAAGGCGTTCGAACAGGCGCTGGGCATGGTCCGCCGCGGCGGTACGGTGTCGCTCAATGGCCTGCCGCCGGGCAACTTCCCGCTGGACATCTTCGGCATGGTGCTGAACGGCGTGACCGTGCGTGGCTCGATCGTCGGTACCCGCCTGGACCTGCAGGAATCGCTGCAGTTCGCCGCGCAAGGCAAGGTCGCCGCCACCGTCAGCACCGACCGCCTGGAGAACGTCAACGACGTGTTCGCGCGCATGCGTGCCGGCACCATCGAAGGCCGCGTGGTGCTCGACTTCGCGGCCTGACCCCCCTGTGCATGGCCGCCGCCGCCGTTTCCCTCACTCCCACGGCGGCGGCGGCCATGCCGACCCAGGCGCGACGCCTCCCGCCTCAGGCCGCCGTACAATGCGCGCATGCCCGAGATGCTCAAGACTGCGTTCCTGTCCATCGTCGCCCTGATCGGCGGCCTGCTCGCGCTGGCGCTGGTCAGCAGTGCCGGCGGCTGGCTACCGTCGCTGCTGGGCATGTCACCGGGAAGCGAAGCCCAGCTCGGCTGGGATCTGGCATTCACCACGCTGGGCGGCATCGCCGGCATTGCCTTCGCCACCTACTACGCACCGTGCTGGCCGCGCTCGCACGGCTTCTCGATCTGGTCGCTGCTGCTGCTGGGCGCCGGCTATGGTCTGTGGATGACCAGCGGCGACTTCCCGCGCTGGTTCGTCATCGGTCTGCTGGCATCGCTGCCGGTGCAGCTGCTGCTGGGCTGGTGGTTCGGCCGCCGCGCGTCGCGCGATCGGTGCGGACCGGTTGCAGGTAGGGCCGGGGGGGGGGGGGGGGGGGCGGGGCCGCCCACCCAGAACACGCCACCGCCCCGCCCCCCCCCCCCCCCCCGCGGCGCGGGGGCAACGAGCGACACAACAACCCCCCCCACGCGCACCCACACGAAC
>NZ_JBRRDR010000033.1:0-52449 GCF_056759755.1 Stenotrophomonas sp. STEN046 | reverse complement strand
CGCCTAACTCTTTGCCGCCACCGCTCCCCGGGGTGCCCCCCGGGCGCGCGGCCGGCACGCTGTACCCACACTCCACCACCGGGGGGCGGCCGCGCCCGCCCCCCCCGCCACTACCACAACGAAAAAGGCGGCCCTGCGGCCGCCTTTTCGTGGATCACTTGCCCTTGACGTGCTTCATCAAGCGCCGCTTGGCCTTGACCTGGCGTTCGGTCAGCACGTTCTTCTTGCCCTCGTACGGGTTGGCACCCTCGCGGAAGATGAACTGCACCGGCGTACCGACCAGCTTGAAGCGCTTGCGGAAGAAGTTCTCCAGGTAGCGCTTGTACGACTCCTGCAGCTCTTTCAGGCGGGTGCCGTGCACGATGAAGGTCGGCGGGTTGGCGCCGGCCGGGTGCACGTAACGCAGCTTGGAGACATGGCCGCGGATGGTCGGCGGCGGGTTGGTCTCGTAGGCCACTTCCAGCGCCTTGTTCACTTCGCTGGTGGTGAATTCCTTGTTGGCCGACTCGTGCGCACGGTGCACCGCACGGAACAGCTCACGCAGGCCCGAACCATGCTTGGCCGAGATACGCACCGATTCCGCCCACGGCACGAAGCCCAGGCGCAGCGACAGCATCGTTTCGGCCTGCTCGCGCTGGTAGTCGGTCAGGCCATCCCACTTGTTGATGGCAATCACCAACGCGCGGCCGGCATCGAGCACCGCGCCGAGCACGGTGGCGTCCTGGTCGGTCACGCCTTCGGTGGCGTCCAGCATCAGCACCGCCACCTGGCACTGCTCGATCGACTGCATGGTCTTGACCACCGAGAACTTCTCGACAACCTCGTCCACGCGCGAGCGACGGCGCAGGCCGGCGGTATCGATCAGGCGGTATTCGCGACCATCACGCTCCAGGTCCACGGCGATCGAGTCGCGGGTGGTGCCCGGCACGTCGGAGGCGATCATGCGCTCCTCGCCCAGGATGCGGTTGACCAGCGTCGACTTGCCCACGTTGGGGCGCCCGACGAAGGCGATGCGCACGCGGTTCGGATCGTTGTCCAGCTCTTCGCCGCTGCCCTCTTCCGGCAGACGCTGGATCACTTCTTCCAGCAGGTCATCCAGACCCTGGCGATGCGCGGCCGAGACGGTCAGCATTTCGCCAAAACCGTAACGGGCGAACTCCGAACGCACGGTGTCCTCGTCGGTGCCGTCGATCTTGTTGATCAGCAGCAGCGTCGGGCGCGACAGCTTGCGCAGCCACGCCAGGATCTCATCGTCCATCGCCGAGGTGCCCTCACGGGCATCGACGACAAACAGGATCAGGTCAGCTTCGCCAGCGGCAGCGCGGGCCTGGCGCGTGGTAGCGCCAGCCAGGCCTTCTTCTTCCTCTGCGATGCCGCCGGTATCGACGACGAGGAAATGGTTGTCCTCGTCAAGCCGGCAGACGCCATAGTTGCGGTCCCGGGTGACGCCGGGCTGGTCATGGACCAGGGCGTCACGTGTACGGGTGAGTGCATTGAATATGGTCGACTTGCCGACATTCGGCCGTCCAACCAGGGCGACCAAAGGCAGCATCGCGATTACTCCGTATTAATTTGCCAACCGGAATGCGGTCAGCTTGCCATCAACGTTCTGCACCAGCAGCACCCCATCGACGACGATCGGCTGGGCCAGAAGGGCGTCACCGCCACTTTTTGCCCGCGCCGCCATCGCGCCATCGGAGGCCTGCAGCCAATGCAGGTATCCCTTGTAGTCACCGACCACGACGTAGTCGCCGTGCAGGGCCGGACCGGTCAGCGAGCGACGGGCCAGTGCGGTCTGCGACCACATTGCCGCGCCGCTGGCCTTGTCCAGGCCGAACACGCCGCCCTTGTTGTCGGTAACGAAAACATTGCCCGAAGAAACCGCCACGCCACCGGCACCGCCGTGGTCACGCGCCCACAGCGGGCGACCGGTCGGGCCTTCGATGGCCATGGTCTGGTTCTTGAAGCTGCTTACAAACAGCGTATTGCCATCGAGCACCGGGGCGCCATCGACGTCGGCCATGCGGTCCAGCTCGGTACGGCCTTCGCCGGTACCCACGTTCTGGTCCCACAGGGTGCGGCCGTCCTGCATGGCCAGCGCAGCAACGCTGCCCTCGTCCTTGCCGATGAACAGCACGCCCGGGCCCGCCACCACCGGCGCGTTGCCACGCACGGTCAGCGCCGGCAGCTCGCTGGGGTTGAACCACTTCTGGGTACCGTTGCCGGCATCGAAGGCGGTGACACGACCGTCATTGCTGCGCACGAACACCATGCCCTGGGCAATGGCCGGCGCGGCGATGACTTCGTTGGGCACGCGGGCGCGCCACTTCTCGCTGCCATCGTTGATGTCCAGCGCGATCACCTGGCCATCCAGCGTACCGATGACCACCAGGTTCTCGCCGACACCCGGGCCGCCGGACAAGCGCAGCTTGGCCTTCTTCTTTTCCTTCTTCGGCTCCCAGGTCCAGACCTTCTTGCCGGTCTGCAGGTCGATGGCGTGCACGCCACCGGTGATCGCCGCAGCGAACACGTGGCCATTGGCCACTGCCGGGCCCTGGCGTACGCCGATGCGGCGCTCGCCCTTGCCCAGGTTGACCGACCAGGCCTTGCTGACCTTCAGGGTCGGCTCGAACTTGACCAGTTCCGCCGGCTCCTGTGCCTTCTTCGCTGCTGCGTCCTTACCGGCGAACCAGCCCTTCATGGTGCTGCAACCGGACAGCGCCATCCCGAGCAGGAGCACGGTGGCGACGCGCGTGATCATGACCTTCTGACTCATCAAACCGACTCCGCAGGGGCGGCGACGGTGCCGCCGGCGTCCATAACCTTGGTTTCCAGCAGTCGCCGCTGCGGCGCTGCCACGTCCAGCGTCTTCAGCGCCTTCTCATACTGTTCGCGGGCCGCGTCACGCTTGCCCTGCGCCATCAGCGCGTCGCCGTGGATTTCCAGGCTGCTGCTGTCGCTGGCGCTGCCAAGCAGCTTGATCGCTTCATCGCCCTTGCCGGTAGCCACCAGCAGGCGCGCCACACGCTGGTCGACCACGCGCTGCAGGTCACCTTCGACCTTCACCGCGCGCAGGGTGGCCAGCGCTTCTTCATTCTTGCCCGCATCAACCTGGGCCTTGGCCAGCTGCAGCGCGGCCAGGTCGCCATAGATGCTGGACGGGCCAGCCTCCAGCGCCTTGACCGCCTTGGCCGCGTCGTCGAGCTTGTTGTCCTGCAGGCCCACCAGGGCCTTCTGGTACTCGACATTGGCCGAAGCCAGCTTGCCGCCCTGGTCCTTCTGGTACCACTGCCAGCCGGCAATGGCACCGATGGCGATTACTACGCCACCAATGATGCTGGCGCCATTCTTCCGCAGCCAGCTGCGGACGCGTTCACTTTGTTCGTGCTCGTCGAGCAGGTCGTCGATCGCCATGCGTACTCTCGCCCCGCCCATCGGGAGGGACCATTGGGATTATCGAAGGTGGTGAAACCGCGCCTCAGTGTGAAACCGGGACAACGGAGCCTTCAGAGGATACCTGAAAGCGTGCCACGTTGGCTCGCTGATAGGGCGTCAGATCGACGATAGCGCCATTCTGCTGAACCTGGACCGCCGAGGCGTTGCCCAGGGTGACCCGGGCCACCTGGCCGGGGGTGAAGCTGCGGGTCTCGCCGGCTTTGATCAGGGCCTTTTCGACACTGCCGCCATCGGGACCTGCGATATCGACCCAGCTGTCACCACTGAACTGCATGTCCAGATTGGCCGCAGCGGCCGCCGGAGCAGCACGCGGCACCGGCGCCAGGGAGGCGACGTACGGTGTGGCGGCAGGCTTGGCCACCGGCGCGGCAACCACATCGGCCGGCGCTGCCGCAGCGGAGCCCGGCCCGGCCGGGGTGACCGGCACCGCCGCCGGAATCACGTCCAGCGAGGCAGTGCTCGGCGAGGGCGAGGTGCCGTCGAAGTGGCCACGGGTGGCAAACCAGACCGGCACGGCCAGCACCGCGGTGATGCCGACATACAGCGCGCGACGGCCGAGGTTCTCGGCGATCCGCCGTGCGCGGGGGGTATGGGTATGGCTGACCAGGGTCGGCGGAACCACCGGGCCCACCTGGGCCTGCTCCAGCAGTTCACTCACATCCACCTTGAGCAGGCGCGCATAGCTGCGCAGCTGGCCACGCACGAAAACCGGCGCCCCCAACTTCTGCCACTGCTCTGCTTCAAGCGACTTCACCACCTGGACCGGCATGCGCAGGCGCTGGCCGACGTCTTCAAGGGTCAGTCCGGCGGCCTCACGGGCCTGGCGCAGGCGGGTGCCGCAGCCGGCCACAGTGTCGAGATCGCTCACAGTCTGGTCATCAATCACAATGCATCAACCCTGGAGTTAGGAGCCCGCTTCCTGCGGAAATTCCTGTCGAATCCGCTGAAGATAGCGATCAGATGCTGCCCGATCGCCCAGTCGCGCCTCGATTTCAGAGGCAAGTTGTAACACGGAACGCGTGGCCGGTGCAGCCGCAATCCTACGTTCGGCGAAGGCCCGGGCCTCCATGAACTGCCCGCGGCGGAAGCTGAGCTGCGCCATCGACTCCAGCGCAACCGGGTTGTCAGGCACCTGGGACAGGGACGCACGCAGGTCGCGCTCGGCACGTTCGAGCTGCCCGGCATCCAGCGCACAGCCGCCGGCATTGGCCTGCGCGGCCGCCGGGGTGGCGTAATCGGGAGCCTGCAGCGCGCGGTCGAACCACACCAGCGACTCGGCCGCCTGGCCGTGCTGGCACAACCAGGCCGCGTAATTATTGAGCACATCGCCACGCTGGGGGGCCAGCTCGGCGGCCCTGCGGAAGCCGTCTCCGGCCTGCTGTTCGCGGCCCCGGCGGTCTTCAATGCCGGCCAGCAGCATCACCGCATCCACGCCATTGGACTGCAGCTTCAGCGCGCGTCGCACCTTGCGCTCGGCCTCGTCCAGGTTGCCCACCTGCATGTCGCGTGCAGCCAGGGCGAGCAGATCCTCGTAGTGGAACTTCTGGCGCACGCCCGGCGCGTCGCGCACGCTGTGGACCGGCGCCACGCCACCAGGGCCGATCGGAATTTCACTGGTGGTCGTGCAACCGCCGGACGCCACTGCCAGCGCGCCTGCGAACAGGGCCGGCAACAGGCGATCAAGCGGCCGCATCACTCCCCTTCCCTGCCTGCAGCGTCTTGTTGAACTCGGCCTGGCGACGGGTGCGATCCATCACCTGACCCTTGAGCTGGCCGCAGGCCGCATCGATGTCGTCACCGCGCGTGCGGCGCACCATCGTCAGTACATTGCTGTCGAGCAGGATCTTCTGGAAGGCGCGGATGTGCGCTTCTTCCGAACGCTCGTAGCGGGTACCCGGGAACGGATTGAACGGGATCAGGTTGACCTTGCCCGAGTCCTTGGCCTGCACCGCGTTGTCGAACTGGCGCATCAGGCGGGCCAGCTCGCGGGCATGCTCGGGCTTGTCGTTGATGCCCTTCATCAGGGTGTATTCGAAGGTGACCGATTCGCGGCGCTTGTTGGCGCGCAGGTAGCGTGCGCACGAGGCCATCAGCTCGGCGATCGGGTACTTCTTGTTGAGCGGCACCAAGGTCTCGCGCAGCGCATCGTTGGGCGCATGCAGCGACACCGCCAGCGACACGTCGCTTTCGGTGGACAGGCGGTCGATCTGCGGCACCAGGCCGGAGGTCGACAGTGTCACGCGCTTGTTGGCCAGGCCGTAGCCCAGGTCGTCGCGCATCACGCTCATGGCGCGCACGACGTTGTCGAAATTCATCAACGGCTCGCCCATGCCCATCATCACCACGTTGGTGAGGCGGCGCATCTGGTGCGGCACATTGCCCAGGTGACGCGCAGCGATCCACACCTGGCCGATGATCTCGGCGGTGGTCAGATTGCGGTTGAAACCCTGGGTGGCGGTAGAGCAGAACGTGCAGTTCAGGCCGCAACCGACCTGCGAGGACACGCACAGCGTGCCGCGGGTCTTGTCGGGGATGTACACGGTCTCGATGGCGTTCTTGCCATCCACGCCCATCGCCAGCAGCCACTTGTGGGTGCCGTCGGCGGAGGGCTTGTCGAACACGATGTTCGGGACGAGGACCTCGGCATGCTCCTGCAGCTTGGCGCGCAGGACCTTGCCGAGGTCGGTCATCTCATCGAACTCGGTGACGTAGCGATGGTGGATCCACTTCATCACCTGATGGGCACGGAACTTCTTCTCGCCAAGAACCTCGACGAAAAACTTCTCCAGGCCCGCGCGATCGAGGTCGAGCAGGTTCTGCTTGCCAGCCGTGGGTGCCGACTTCGGCAGCGGCTGGATGGCGGGTGTCTGTACGACCTCGTTCACGGCATTACTCTCAGCGCGAAACGACTTCGGTGGCGGCGAAGAAGTAGGCGATTTCAATCGCTGCATTCTCGACCGAGTCCGAGCCGTGTGCGGCGTTGGCATCGATGGATTCGGCGAAGTCGGCGCGGATGGTGCCTGCGGCGGCTTCCTTCGGGTTGGTGGCGCCCAGCAGGTCGCGGTGGGCCAGGACGGCGTTCTCGCCTTCCAGGGCCTGGATCATCACCGGGCCGGAGATCATGAACTCGACCAGCGCGTTGAAGAACGGACGCTCGCGGTGCACGGCGTAGAAGCCTTCGGCTTCACGGCGCGACAGCTGCTTGTACTTGGCGGCCACGACCTTCAGGCCAGCCTTCTCAAAGCGGGCGTAGATTTCGCCGATGACGTTCTTTGCAACGGCATCCGGCTTGACGATCGAAAGGGTGCGCTCCAGCGCCATGGGATGTCTCCAATGGAATCGGGCCGCTGATGGCCCGAAGGGTAACAAAAAAAAAGCCGCGTCGAAACGCGGGCTTAGCCTGATAAACGTGCGCGGATTGTAAAAGATCCCGCTCGGTAGTGCCAGCCCATGGCTGGCAGGCCGGATGTCGGGCGCCATGGCTCGGATTCCGCCCATTCAGGATCAAGCGCTGCCAGCCATGGGCTGGCACTACTGAATCCCTTCTAACCGGGCAGTGAAATTTTGCTGCACTGCAAAATGCCATACGCTACCGTCTGGTTCTAGTATCAAACAATCGTTTGATTAAGGTCCGTCCAGCCAATGGCCAAGCCCGCCCACTTCTCGACCAAGGACCGGATCCTCGGTGCCGCCGAGGAGCTGTTCGCCCAGCACGGCTTTGCCGGCACCTCGCTGCGCCAGGTCACCAGCCAGGCCGACGTCAACATCGCTGCGGTGAACTACCACTTCGGCTCCAAGGAAAACCTGGTCAACGAGGTGTTCCGCCGCCGCATGGACGAGATGACCGGTGCCCGCCTGACCCAGCTTGAACGCGCCCGCAGCGAGCACCCCGGCCAGCTGCGCCCGGTGCTGGCTGCCTTCGTCGAACCGGCGCTGGCCATGGCCCAGGACCGCCAGAGCGGCGGCGCATTCGTACGCGTGATCGCCCGCGCCTACGCCGAGAAGAACGACAACCTGCGCAAGTTCCTGTCCGACCATTACGGCCATGTGCTGCGCGCGTTCGGCAAGGCCATCGCCGAATGCGTGCCCGACCTGAGCAAGGAAGAGCTGTACTGGCGCCTGGATTTCCTGGCCGGTTCGCTTACCTACGCCATGGCCGACTTCGGGCTGATCAAGCGTCCCGCTGGTGTCACCGAAGCGGCGCATCGTGCCCATGCCGCCCATGAACTGATCCATTTCGCCGAGGCCGGGTTCCGCGCCGCCGCACGCAGCGGCAACGCCCTGCCCGCCTCCATTGATTCCACCCAGTAACTGCTGACCAACAAAGGCCCTACACCATGTCCAATTCCCTGCTAGTCCGCCGCGCCGCCGTGCTGGGTGCCGGCGTCATGGGTGCCCAGATCGCCGCCCACCTCACCAACGCTGGCGTCGACACCGTGCTGTTCGACCTGCCCGCCAAGGAAGGTCCGGCCGACGGCATCGTGCTGAAGGCGATCGCCAACCTGGGCAAGCTGAGCCCGGCGCCGCTGGCCAGCAAGTCGCTGGCTGAAGCCATCACTCCGGGCAACTATGAGAGCAGCCTGGAGCAGTTGAAGGACTGCGACCTGATCATCGAGGCCATCGCCGAGCGCATGGACTGGAAGCAGGACCTGTACAAGAAGATCGCTCCGTTCGTGGCCGACCACGCGGTGCTGGCCTCCAACACCTCCGGCCTGGGCATCAACAAGCTGGCCGACGTGCTGCCCGAGCAGCTGCGCCACCGCTTCTGCGGCGTGCACTTCTTCAACCCGCCGCGCTACATGCACCTGGCTGAGCTGATCCCCGCCACCACCACCGACGCCGCCGTGCTGGAAGGCCTGGAAGCGTTCCTGGTCACCACTCTGGGCAAGGGCGTGGTGTACGCCAAGGACACCCCGAACTTCATCGGCAACCGCATCGGCGTGTTCTCGATCCTGTCCACCATCCACCACACCCAGCAGTTCGGCCTGGGCTTTGACGAAGTGGACGGCCTGACCGGCCCGCTGGTCGGTCGCCCGAAGTCGGCCACCTACCGCACCTCCGACGTGGTCGGCCTGGACACCATGGCCCACGTCATCAAGACCATGGGCGACACGCTGCCCAATGATCCGTGGCATGAATTCTTCAAGTCGCCGAAGTGGCTGGACGCGCTGATTTCCAAGGGCGCGCTGGGCCAGAAGACCGGCGCCGGCATCTTCCGCAAGGTCGGCAAGGACATCGTCGTCCTCGATCTGGAAAAGCAGGACTACCGCGCCGCCGACCGCACCGCGGCACCGGAAGTGGTGGAGATCCTGAAGATCAAGAACCCGGCCGAGAAGTTCGCCAAGCTGCGCGAGAGCCAGCACCCGCAGGCGCAGTTCCTGTGGGCGACCTTCCGCGACCTGTTCCACTACAGCGCCTACCACCTGGCCGACATCGCCGAGACCGCGCGCGACGTCGACCTGGCAATCCGCTGGGGCTACGGCTGGTCGCTGGGCCCGTTCGAAACCTGGCAGGCCGCCGGCTGGAAGCAGGTCGCGCAGTGGATTGCCGATGACATCGTGGCCGGCAAGAGCATGAGCAACGCACCCCTGCCGGACTGGGTGTTCGATGGCCGCGACGGCGTGCACGCCGCCGAAGGCAGCTACAGCCCGTCGCGCAACGCCAAGCTGCCGCGTTCGTCGCTGCCGGTGTACCAGCGCCAGCGCTTCCCCGATCCGCTGCTGGGCGAGAAGTTCGCACCGGGCGAGACCGTGTTCGAGAACGATGGCGTGCGCATGTGGCACGACGGCGACGGCATTGCCGTGGTCAGCTTCAAGACCAAGATGAACACCGTCTCCGACCACGTGCTCGACGGCCTGCAGGAATGCGTGTCGCTTGCTGAAAAGAACTTCCAGGGCCTGGTGATCTGGCAGCAGAAGGAACCCTTCTCCGCTGGCGCCGACCTGGCCGGCGCGCTGGGCCTGCTGCAGGCCGGCAAGGTCGACCAGTTCGAAGAAATGGTGCACAACTTCCAGCGCACCAGCCAGCGCATCAAGTACTCGCTGGTGCCGGTGGTGGCTGCCGTGCGCGGCCTGGCCCTGGGTGGCGGCTGCGAGTTCCAGATGCACAGCGCCAAGACCGTGGCCTTCCTGGAAAGCTACATCGGCCTGGTCGAGGCCGGCGTCGGCCTGCTGCCGGCCGGTGGCGGCCTGAAGGAACTGGCCGTGCGCGCCTCGCAGGCGGCCGGCCCGGGCGGTGACGTGTTCGCCGAGCTGAAGAAGACCTTCGAGACCGTGGCAATGGCCAAGGTCTCCAACTCGGCGGTCAACGCCCAGGAACTGGGTCTGCTGCGCAGCACCGACAAGGTCGTGTTCAACAGCTACGAGGCGCTGTACATCGCCAAGGCTGAAGCACGTGCGCTGGCCGAGGCCGGCTACCGTCCGCCGCTGCCGGCACGCCGCATCCAGGTGGCCGGCGATGTTGGCATCGCCACCTTCAAGATGATGCTGGTCAACATGCTGGAAGGTCGCTTCATCAGCCCGTACGACTATGAGATCGCCGAGCGCATCGCCACCGTGCTGTGCGGCGGCAAGGTCGACCGCGGCACCCTGGTCGACGAAGAGTGGCTGCTGACCCTGGAGCGCAAGCACTTTGTCGAACTGGCCCAGCAGGAAAAGACCCAGGCCCGCATCGCGCACATGCTCAAGACCGGCAAGCCGCTGCGGAACTGATTGATGGCGAGTGCCGGCTGTGGCCGGCACTCCTCTGCCTCTGGTAGGTGCCGACCGTTGGTCGGCACACCGGCAAACCTATTCAAGAGATCACTGCAATGACCAAGCAAATCCAGGACGCCTACATCGTCGCCGCCACCCGCACCCCGGTTGGCAAGGCGCCCAAGGGCATGTTCCGCAACACCCGCCCCGATGACATGCTGGCCCACGTGCTGCGCAGCGTCGTGGCGCAGGCGCCGGGCGTAGACGTCAACCGCATCGATGACGCGATCATCGGCTGCGCCATGCCGGAAGCCGAGCAGGGCATGAACGTGGCACGCATCGGCGTGCTGCTGGCCGGCCTGCCCAACACCATCGCCGCGCAGACCGTGAACCGCTTCTGCTCATCCGGCCTGCAGGCCGTGGCCCAGGCCGCCGATGCGATCCGCCTTGGCAATGCCGACCTGATGCTGGCCGGCGGTACCGAGTCGATGTCGATGGTGCCGATGATGGGCAACAAGATCGCGATGGCGCCGAGCGTATTCGACAACGACCACGTGGCCATCGCCTACGGCATGGGCATCACCGCCGAAAAGGTGGCTGAAGAGTGGAAGGTCTCGCGCGAAGACCAGGACGCCTTCGCTCTCGCCTCGCACCAGAAGGCGATGGCCGCGATCCAGAACGGCGACTTCAAGGACGAGATCAGCCCGTACGAGATCGTCTCGCACCAGCCGGACCTGGCTGACGGCAAGCGCATCATCACCCGCAACAAGGTGGCCGACACCGACGAAGGCCCGCGCCCGGATTCCTCGGCTGAAGGCCTGGCCAAGCTGCGCCCGGTGTTCCGCAACGGTCAGTTCGGCGGCACCGTCACCGCCGGCAACTCCTCGCAGATGAGCGATGGCGCTGGCGCGGTGCTGCTGGCCTCGGAGCAGGCGATCAAGGACTACGGCCTGACCCCGCTGGCGCGTTTCGTCAGCTTCTCGGTGGCTGGCGTGCGTCCGGAAGTGATGGGTATTGGCCCGATCGCCGCGATTCCGAAGGCGCTCAAGCAGGCTGGGCTGACCCAGGACCAGCTGGACTGGATCGAGCTCAACGAAGCCTTCGCCGCGCAGTCGCTGGCGGTGATCCGCGATTGCGGCCTGGACCCGAGCAAGGTCAACCCGCTGGGCGGCGCGATCGCGCTGGGTCACCCGCTGGGTGCGACCGGCGCGATCCGTACCGCGACGCTGCTGCACGGCCTGCGTCGTCGCCAGCAGAAGTACGGCATGGTGACGATGTGCATCGGCACCGGCATGGGCGCAGCGGGCATTTTCGAGGCGCTGTAAGGTTCAAAGCGTTGCCGGCGGACCTGTCGGTTTGCTGAAGGGCCCGGGTGGGTGAGACTGCCCGGGACACGCCGTAAACCCATCCTTCCCCGCAGCGGAGGGATGAGCAGAGGCAAGTGCAGTAGATCCACGCCATGCGTGGATGCCCTGGAAACGAAAAAGGCAGCCATCGGCTGCCTTTTTTGTTTCTGCCCTGCCCTTGATTCCGCCCTTCCCATCCGCGCCACACGGAAACTGTCGAGAGGGGGCGGGTAGCCCTCTCCAAAACCGTTGGCGCCATGGATGGCGCCATCGAGCACCATGGAAGGGCTTTGGCGTGTTTTGGAGAGGGCTGCCCCCCCCCTCCCCCACGTATCAATCAAAGCGCGAGCGGAGCGCTCGATAAACCTTACTCCGCCAACATCGCCGCCAGCTTCTCGCGCGCCGGCCCGGCCAGCTTCGGATTATCCAGCGCAAAGCGGATCGTCGCCTCGACCAGCCCCAGGTGGGTGCCGCAATCGAAACGCGTGCCCTCGAAACGGAAGGCATCGACTTGGTCGGTCTTCAACAGCTCGGCAATCGCATCGGTCAGCTGGATCTCGCCGCCGGCACCACTGCCGGTCGCCTCCAGCAGCTCGAAGATCTTCGGGCTCAGCACATAGCGGCCGACCACGGCCAGGTCGCTCGGCGCATCCTCCGGCTTCGGCTTTTCCACGATCTGCGAGATCCGGCCCTTGCGGCCATCGAAGGCCTCGGTCGCCACGATGCCGTAGCTGGCGGTCTTGTCGTGCGGTACATCCTCGACGGCGATGACGCTGGCGCCACTGGCCTCGTTGAGGTCAGCCATCTGCTTCAGCGCACCGGCGCCGCGGTTCCAGATCAGGTCATCGGGCAGCAGCACGGCGAACGGCTCATCGCCGATGACGGCCTTCGCGCACAGCACCGCGTGGCCCAGCCCCAAGGCTTCGGCCTGGGTCACGAAGATCGCGCGCACACCTTCCGGCAGCACATGGCGGATCAGCTCCAGCTGCTCCTGCTTGCCTGCACGCTCGAGCTTCTGCTCCAGCTCGTAGGCCTTGTCGAAATAGTCGGCGACGGCGTGCTTGTAGCGATTGGTGATGAACACCAGGGTGTCACAGCCCGCTTCGATCGCCTCATCCACAGCGTACTGGATCAGGGGCCGATCGATGATCGGCAGCATTTCCTTCGGGACCGTCTTGGTCGCCGGCAGGAAACGCGTACCCAATCCCGCGACCGGGAATACTGCTTTGCGAATGCGCTTGCTCATCAGTGCCTGTTGGCCTCACGTGCCGGGAAAGGCACAACTTTAGCGGACGAAATGTAAGCGTCCTGTTCGATTGGCGAGAATTCCGGCATCGTCGCAAACAGGATTTCCTGGATGGTGGCGGTGTCGTAGCTGGCGATCGCTTCGCGCAGTCGCGGCACGTTGCCCAGCACGACATCGCGCGAGAACGCGCGCACGCCGGCTTCCAGGATCTTGGGGTGCGCGGTCGGCCGGTAGTCCTCGTCGGAATAGAACAGGGTCTCGTGCAGCTTCTCGCCCGGGCGCAGCCCGGTGTAGATGATCGGGATTTCCTTGTACGGCTGCTTGCCGGCCAGACGGATCATCTGTTCGGCCAGCACCCGGATCGGCACCGGCTCGCCCATGTCCAGCGTGTAGATCGCCCCGTGCGAGGCCGACGCGGCCGCCTGCAGGATCAGCTGGCAGGCCTCGGGAATGGTCATGAAGTAACGACTGACCTCCGGATCGGTGACAGTAACCGGGCCGCCCTTGAGGATCTGATCGCGGAACAGCGGCACCACGCTGCCGGCCGACGCCAGCACGTTGCCGAAGCGCACGGTCACGAAACGGGTGTGCGTGGATTTCTGGTCCAGGCTCTGGCAGATCATCTCGGCATAGCGCTTGCTGGCACCGAGCGCATTGACCGGATCGACCGCCTTGTCGGTCGAAATGAACACGAAGTGCTCGACGCGGGCTTCCAGGCAGGCCCGGGCCACGTTCTCGGTGCACAGGATGTTGTTGCGCACGGCCTCACGCAGCTGGCGCTCCAGCACCGGCACATGCTTGTAGGCGGCGGCATGGAAGGCGGTGTCGACCGGATGCAGCGACAGCGCATGGCGGATCACCGCCGGGTCGCCGCAGTCACCCAGCACCGCTTCGATCTCGACATCGGGGAAGCTGCGACGCAGCTCGCCTTCGATGGTCAGCAGCAACAGCTCGCTGATCTCAAGCAGCACGATGCGCCCGGCACCATGGCGTGCGCACTGGCGGCACAGCTCCGAGCCGATCGAACCACCGGCACCGGTCACCATCACCGTGCGCCCGCCCAACCAGCCACGGATCAGGTTCCAGTCGGGCATGATCGGCTTGCGGCCCAGCAGGTCTTCGATCGCCACTTCCTTCAACTGCCCCGGCAGCGACTGTCCCTGCAGGATGTCGCTGAGCTTGGGCACGGTGCGGAACGGGATGCCGGTGCTCTCGCAGATGGCCACCACCCGCTGCATGCCCACGGCGTCCAGCGACGGCATGGCGATCACCAGCAGCTTGGCCGCCGTCTCGCGTGCCACTGCCGGCGCATCGTCCAGCGTGCCCAGCACCGGCAGGCTCTGCAGCTTGGCGCCACGCAGGTGCGGTGCATCGTCAAGAAGGCCGACCGGTTCGAAGTTGCCGGACCGGCGCAGATCGCGGACCAGGGTTTCGGCCGCCTGCCCTGCACCCAGGATCAGCACCCGTCGTGCGGTCGAATCGGACTGCAGCGACTGGTAGTCCTTCCACGCCCGGTACAACAGGCGCGGCGCGCCCAGCAGCGCCGACAGTGCGAACGGATAGATCACCAGCACCGACATCGGCACGCCGTTGAAGCGCTTCCAGGCCAGCACCAGCACGATGGCGATCAGGCCGATGAAGCTGGCCTTGAAGATGTTGAGCAGGTCGCTGACGCTGGCAAAGCGCCACAGGCCGCGATAGAGGCCGATACGCCAGAACACCAGCCCCTGCAGCAGCAGGACCAGCGTGGTGTCGACATTCCAGAGCGGCAGCGCAGGTGCGTCAGCGAGGATCGAGTAACGACCGGCATGCAGCAGCTGCCAGCACGCCCAGACCATGAACAGGTCGTGGCAGACGATGGCCGTCCGCGGCATCAGACCGAGAATTCTGTCCCGCCAGGGTGAAGACATAGATCGAGTAATTCCTTATCGGTGGCGCAATCCATTGCGCAGGAGGAGCCAGAGCAGAGTCAGCGCGACCAACCACGCCACCGCTACGACAGCCTCCCACCTCGGCTGCAATTTGGAGCAGATATTGAACACTGTAATACTGAACAGGCCCAAAACAAAGTACATCCCTGTCACCGTTGCATGGCTGGCTCCTGCCTGCACTGCGCGCTGGTAGACATGCTGGGTGTGGGGCTCCATCCAGCGTTGCCCGGAGAGCATGCGCGCCAGCAGCGTGAAGCCCGCGTCCACAAGGAAGGCAGACGGCGGCAGCAGCAGCAGGATCCAGCTGATATCGGTCTTCAGCGCGGCAACAGCCAGCACCACGGCCACCGCATAGCCCAGCGCACCGCTGCCGACATCGCCCATGAAGATCCGCGCGTTGGGGAAATTGAACGGCAGAAAACCCAGGCACGCCACGCCCAGCGCAACGGCTACCAGCGAATAGGGCCAGGGCAACACACTGGCAAAGCCCAGCGCGACGATGACCGCCTGGCTGGCGGCAATACCGTTGATCCCATCCATGAAATTCCAGATGTTGATCAGCGATGCAGTGAAGAACAGCACCAGCAGGCTCAGCAGCCAGCTGCCGCCGTGCAACTTGACCAGCCCCGCCAGCAGCGCGGCGGCGAGCACATGCACCAGCAGCCGGCGCAGGGCGGGCAGCGGCCGGTGGTCGTCCCACCAGCCGATGCCGGCAACCAGCATCAAGCCGATGCTGACCACAGCCAGGCTGGGCGCGGCGACGGGCCAGACGATGGCCGCCGCCGCTGCGGCGACCAGCAGACTGGCCACGATGGCGATACCACCGCCGCGCGGCGTTGCCACGCTATGGCTGCGACGCTCACCCGGCTGATCCAGCAGCTGCCGGCGCAGCGCATAGCCACGCGCGGCCCAGGTCAATGCCGCGCTGAGCGCGGCCAGGCCCAGCAGCGCGGCCATCACAAGCCACGGCATGGTTCAGAGCACCGCGTAGTTCAGCAGCGGCTTCACCGTGCCCCACTCCTTGCAGCTCGGGCACTGCCAGTGATGGGTACGCGCGCCAAAGCCACAACGGGTGCAGCGATAGGCCGGATTGCGCACCAGCAGCTGGTCGGTGATGTGCTTGAGATCGTGCAGGGTGGCGGTGGAATCTGCGCCTTCGGCCAGGGTCAGGTCGATCAGGGCCGACTCGCCACGCACCGACGGGCGGTCCTTCAACTGGCGGCCGAGGTAGGCACGCGCCGGCGCCACACCTTCCTGCTCTTCCATCAGGCGGGTCAGCGCCAGCACCGGGGCGATGCCGCGATAGTGCTCGGTCATCTCCGACAGGAACGCGCGCGCGCCGCCGAGGTCGCCGACCTTGCGATAGTTTTCCATCAGCGCCGGCAGCACTTCCGGCAGATATTCCGGATCATTGCGGGCAGCGCGCTCGAAGGCGCGCACGGCCGCTTCGGCGTTGCCGGCGTCGGTTTCCAGGCGGCCTTCGATGATGCCTGCGCGGACGGACATGGCATCGGCCTGGTAGGCCCGGGCAATGGCCGCCCTCGCCTCTTCCAGCTTGCCGGCACCACGGAAGCGCTCGGCCAGCTCACATTCGAACTGACCGATCAGCTTGCCCATCGGCTCGCCGGTGACGTCCTCGAAACGGGTGGCGTTGTCGATCGCCTTTTCCCAGTCGCGCTCGGCCTGGTAGATGCCGATCAGGTGCTTCAGTGCCTGCGGCGCACGTTGATCCAGCTGCGCAAGTTCGGTGAACACGGTTTCGGCGCGGTCCAGCAGGCCGGACTTCATGTAGTCCTCGCCCAGTGCCAGCAGGGCCTGCACGCGCTGTGCGTCGCTCAGGTCGGTGCGGTTGACCAGACCCTGGTGCAGGCGGATCGCACGATCCACTTCACCGCGACGACGGAACAGGTGGCCCAGCGCGACCTGGGTCTCGAAGGTTTCCTTGTCCAGCTCGGCAATGTGCAGGAACAGCTCGATCGCCTTGTCCGGCTGCTCGTTGAGCAGATAGTTCAGGCCGCGGAAATAGGTGCTCGACAGGTGGCTGACCTGGTTGTCACCGTGGCGCTGACCGCCGCGACGACCGATAACCCAGCCGGCCAGGGCCGCCAACGGCAGACACAGGAAGAACCAGAACCACTCGGAGACAAATTCCATCTTCGATCAACGTCCATCAAACGATTGGGAGGGGGCAACCGGCGCCACAGGCGCAGCCGCCGTCTTGTTGGCGCGACGCAACTGGCCGTAGAGCGGAATGACCACGCTCACCAGCACCAGGCCGGCACCGACGATCACACCGATCAGCAGGGCGGCAATCAGCGCCACACCGACGGAGGTGTTCAATTGGGTGAACAGCAGGTTGATCGACATGGCCGTCATGTTGACCGCACCGATGATCAAACCAAGGATCAGAACCGCCAGCAGGACCAGCAGACGAAAAACCTTCATGCGACAGCTCCATTGGCAGGAGGCCGTAGCTTATCCGACTCGTGGTGGAATCCGCACGCAGTCGCGCGACGGCGGGGCTCAGGCCGGATCGGCGTCCAGCGGCAGCACACTGCTGACCCGCTCGCGCAATTCCTTGCCTGGCTTGAAATGAGGGACATGCTTGCCCGGCAGGGCAACTGATTCGCCGGTTTTCGGGTTGCGACCCAGGCGCGGCGGACGGTAATGCAACGAGAAGCTGCCAAAGCCACGGATCTCGATCCGATCTCCGGCTGACAGCGAGCCCCCCATCATTTCCAGCAATGACTTGACCGCCAGATCGACATCATCGGCCTTCAGGTGCGCCTGCCGGCGCGCAAGGATTTCGATCAGTTCGGATTTGGTCATTACCGGCTCACATCAGGGGCATCTCAGCCTGAAACGGCCCGGGCAGTGCCCGGGCCGTCCAGGAAACAACGAACAGCGTAAGGCCGATTACTCGGACTTGTTGCCGCTCAGCTGTGCACGCAGCAGCGCGCCCAGCTGGGTGGTGCCGCTGGCAGCCGAAGAGGACTGGTATTCTTCCAGCACTTCGCGCATTTCAGCGTCGTCCTTGGCCTTGATCGACAGCTGCAGGGTACGGCCCTTGCGGTCCATGCCCACGAACTTGGCTTCGACCTTGTCGCCGACCTTCAGGTGCTGGGTCGCGTCGTCAACACGCTCGTTGGCGATGTCGCGAGCCGCAACGTAACCTTCGATGCCGTCGGCCAGTTCGATGATCGCGCCCTTGGCGTCGACTTCCTTCACCACGCCTTCGACCTTGGAGCCCTTCGGATTGGTCGCCATGTACTGGCCGAACGGATCCTGCTCCAGCTGCTTGACGCCCAGCGAAATGCGCTCGCGCTCCGGATCGACGGCCAGGACCACTGCGTCCAGGTTGTCGCCCTTCTTGAAGTTGCGAACGATGTCTTCGCCAGTGGTCGCCCAGCTGATGTCGGACAGGTGAACCAGGCCGTCGATGCCGCCGTCCAGGCCGATGAAGATGCCGAAGTCGGTGATCGACTTGATCTGGCCCGACACCTTGTCACCCTTCTTGTGGGTGGCAGCGAAGGTTTCCCACGGATTGGCGGCAACCTGCTTCATGCCCAGCGAGATGCGGCGACGCTCCTCGTCGACGTCCAGGACCATGACTTCAACTTCGTCACCGACCTGCACAACCTTGGACGGGTTGACGTTCTTGTTGGTCCAATCCATCTCGGAAACGTGCACCAGGCCTTCGACGCCCGGCTCGATCTCGACGAATGCGCCGTAATCGGTGACGTTGGAGACCTTGCCGAACACGCGGCTGTTGGCCGGGTAACGACGGGCGATGTTATCCCACGGATCTTCGCCCAGCTGCTTCAGGCCCAGCGAAACGCGGTTGCGCTCGCGGTCGAACTTCAGCACGCGCACGTCCAGCTCGTCGCCGACGTTCACGACTTCGGACGGATGGCGCACGCGCTTCCATGCCATGTCGGTGATGTGCAGCAGGCCGTCGATACCGCCCAGGTCCACGAATGCGCCGTAATCGGTCAGGTTCTTGACGACACCCTTCAGGATCGCGCCTTCCTGCAGCTTGTCCATCAGCTGCTCGCGCTCTTCCGAGTGCTCGCTTTCGACGACAGCGCGGCGCGAGACCACGACGTTGTTGCGCTTGCGGTCAAGCTTGATGAGCTTGAATTCCAGCTCCTTGCCTTCCAGGTAGGCCGGATCGCGCACAGGGCGCACATCGACCAGGGAACCCGGCAGGAAGGCGCGGACATCCTTGATGTCCACGGTGAAACCACCCTTGACCTTGCCGCTGATGCGGCCGGTGATGGTTTCGTTCTTTTCCAACGCTTCTTCCAGCTCGTCCCACACCATCGCGCGCTTGGCCTTCTCGCGCGACAGGACGGTTTCACCGAAGCCGTTCTCGATCGAGTCGAGGGCGACCTTGACGATGTCGCCTTCGGCAACATCGATTTCGCCAGCGTCGTTACGGAACTGTTCGATCGGCACGATGCCTTCGGACTTCAGCCCGGCGTTGATCACCACGACGTCGCCGCGGACTTCAACAACGGTACCGCTGACGATGGCGCCCGGCTTCAGCTTGGCCAGATTGGCCTGGCTGGCTTCAAACAGTTCGGCAAATGATTCGGTCATTAGATTTACTCTGTTGGACACATGGGTCGGTGGCGTCCCTTCAGGGATTGGCGACCGCCCGCCTGTTGGTCGACCCCGGTAGTGCAGGTCGTGTGTGGAAGTAGGAAAACCGCCACGCATCATTGCGCGACGGAGCTTTTACAGCACTGCAATGCACGACGCCTGCCGATGCTGCTGGCAGAACTCCCGCGCGAACGGATCAGGCAGCCGGAACCGGAAGCAGATCCATCACTCTGGCAACGACATCTTCGATGCCGATGCCTGTGGTGTCGATGAGGACAGCATCGTCTGCCGGCTTCAGGGGCGCCACGGTACGCTGAGCATCACGGGCGTCGCGGGCCATGATCTCGCGCAGGAGGTCATCAAAGCTAACAGAAACCCCCTTGTCTTTCAACTGCTTATGCCGGCGCTCGGCGCGCTCCTCGGCACTGGCGGTCAGAAACACCTTGTAGGGGGCGTCGGCGAAGATCACGGTGCCCATGTCGCGGCCGTCCGCGACCAGGCCCGGGGCCATCCTGAATGCGCGCTGGCGCTCTTTCAGCGCGGCCCGGACCTCGGGAATGGCGGCAATGGCCGAGGCCAGCGCGCCGGTGGTCTCCAGCCGCAGCTCGTCGGTGGCGTCGGTGCCATTGACCAGCACCCGCATGGCATCGCCCTGCTCGACGAACTGGACATGGGTATCAAAGGTGCAGCGCACCAGCGCCGAAGCATCGGAGGTGTCGATGTCGGCCCAGCTGGCCGCCACGCCGACGGCGCGGTACAGGGCGCCCGAATCCAGGTAGTGCCAGCCCAACCGGCGCGCCACGATGCGGCTGATGGTACCCTTGCCAGCCCCTGACGGGCCGTCGATGGTCAGGACGGGAACGAGTGGATTCATGGGGGTCCTTGCGCGTGTGAAGGGGGCATTCTAGCCCCTGCCAGACACCCCGCAACGGGCCATTTTCGCAACCACTTGAAACCACGGGGAAAAGCCCGGTAGAATGGCGGGCTTGAACGAGCGTCAACTGCCGATTGTCTTTCGCATATCGCGGCCACGCTCCACCCGAACAACTACTGTTTACGCCGAGGTATGCCATGAAAGTTCTGTCCTCCCTGAAGTCGGCGAAGGCCCGTCACCGTGACTGCAAGGTCGTGCGTCGTCGTGGCAAGATCTTCGTCATCTGCAAGTCGAACCCGCGTTTCAAGGCGCGTCAGCGCTAAGCCCAACGGCCTTCCGGCCGCGGCTGGCCCCACGCGGGGCCGACCCGATGCAAAAAGCCGCCTTCGGGCGGTTTTTTGTTTATGCGGCTTTTTTCCGTCGATTTTGCTGTAATCGCCGTTCTTGACCACTGGGGAGTAGATCGAGATGAAGCGTTACCTGTCCACCCTGGCCGTACTGGCCACCTTGGCCGCCGCCACACCGGCGCTGGCCGACACCCTGCTGGTTGACCGTGCCCGCGAAAAGCCGGCCGGCGCCCTGCCCGTCCGCGGCCAGAGCATGCAGCAGGTGCAATCCCAGTTCGGCGCGCCGGCAGAGCAGCTGCAGCCGCGCGGCGGGCAGAAGCGGCAATGGCCGACCATCCACCGCTGGGTGTACCCGCAGTTCACCGTCTACTTCGAGAAGCAGAAGGTGATCGACGTGGTGGCCAACCAGGCGGACCCGAATGAAATCGGCCCCAAGCCTCCCATCCGTTGACCCCCATGCCCGCCCCTGGCGGGCGCGTGTAGCGAGACCATGAACCAGACCCTTCGATTTCCTGCCGAATGGGAAGCCCAGAGCGGCGTCCTGATTGCCTGGCCCACCGCCGATACCGACTGGGCCGACCGCCTGGGCCAGGTGGAAGAGACCTATATCGCCCTGGTCGCGGCCATCACCCGCTTCCAGCCGGTGCTGATCTGCGTGGCCGACGATGACGTGGAGACCTATGCCGAGATGCGGCTGCGCTCCAACCGCATCGACATGGACAAGGTCCACTTCACCACGGCCGCCTACGACGACACCTGGCTGCGCGACTCCGGCCCGATCACCCTGCGCCGTGCCGATGGCAGCTTCCAGCTGCTGGACTTCCGCTTCACCGGCTGGGGCGGCAAGTTCGACGCGAGCCTGGATGACCAGCTGGTGGGCGTGCTTGCCGAGGCGCAGGTGTTCAACGACGCCGCCGTGCGCAGCATTCCGTTCGCGCTGGAAGGCGGCGGTATCGAAACCGATGGCGAAGGCACCCTGCTGACGACCTGGAAGTGCCTGCACGAACGCCATCCGGACCGCGACCGCGACAGCCTCAGCGCCGACCTGGCCAACTGGCTGCAGCAGGAGCGCGTGCTGTGGCTGGACCACGGTTACCTGGAAGGCGACGACACCGACGCCCACATCGATACCCTCGCCCGCTTCGCTTCGGCCGACAGCATCGTCTATCAGGCGTGCGATGACGAAAGTGACTCGCACTACAGCGAGCTGCAGGCAATGGGTGCCGAACTGGCCGCGTTGCGTACCCGCGACGGCCAGCCGTACCGCCTGTTCCCGCTGCCGTGGGCACAGCCGGTGATCGATGAAGGTCGTCGCCTGGCCGCGTCCTACGCCAACTACCTGATCGTCAATGGTGCGGTGCTGATGCCGGTCTACGGCGATCCGGCCGATGATCGTGCCCGCGACGTGCTGGCGCAGGCCCACCCGGGCCGCGAGATCGTGCAGGTTCCCTGCCGTTCGTTGATCTGGCAGAACGGCAGCCTGCACTGCATCACCATGCAGCTGCCGGCAGGGTTGCTGAAGGCATGACGGTAGTGCCGGCCGCTGGCCGGCAACCATGCAATGCCTGATGGATGAACCGGATTGCCGGCCAGCGGCCGGCACTACCGGGCAGGCCATTCAGCGGCCAACACGCTGCCGTGCCGCATCCGCGTTAACATGCCGGTTTACCCTCGCAGGAACGCCCCGCATGAACTCGCGCAGCCCCCTTTCCGTCGCCCTGATCCAGGAGCGCAACCACGGTGATGCCGCCGCCAACCTGGCGGTGATCGAAGCGCGCGTGGCCGAGGCGGCAGCGCAGGGCGCCAAGCTGGTGCTGCTGCAGGAACTGCACAACGGTGCGTACTTCTGCCAGCACGAATCGGTGGATGAGTTCGACCTGGCCGAGCCGATTCCGGGCCCGAGCACGGAGCGACTGGGTGCGCTGGCCAAAAAGCACGGCGTGGTGCTGGTGGGCTCGCTGTTCGAGCGCCGCGCCGCCGGCCTGTACCACAACACCGCGGTCGTCTTTGAAAAAGACGGCACGCTGCTGGGCAAGTACCGCAAGATGCATATCCCGGACGATCCGGGCTTCTACGAAAAGTTCTACTTCACCCCGGGCGACATCGGCTTCAAGCCGATCGACACCTCGGTTGGCCGCCTTGGCGTGCTGGTGTGCTGGGACCAGTGGTACCCGGAAGCGGCGCGCCTGATGGCGCTGGCCGGTGCCGAACTGCTGCTGTACCCCACTGCGATCGGCTGGGACCCGGATGATGTGCAGGACGAAAAGACCCGCCAGCGCGATGCGTGGGTGCTGAGCCATCGCGGTCATGCCGTTGCCAACGGCGTGCCGGTGCTGAGCTGCAACCGCGTGGGACACGAAGCCTCGCCGCTGGGTGCTTCCGGTATCCAGTTCTGGGGCAACAGCCACGTGCTGGGCCCGCAGGGCGAGTTCCTGGCCGAGGCCGGCACCGAGGCCACCGTGCTGATGTGTGAGGTCGACCTGCAGCGCAGCGAACACGTGCGCCGCATCTGGCCGTTCCTGCGTGATCGCCGCATCGATGCATATGGCGACCTGCTCAAGCGCTACATCGACTGACCGGGAACCTGCGCATGGGCGTACTCATCCGTGATGCCGGCGACGCCGACATTTCCGCCATCACCGCGATCTATGCGGTGGAAGTGACCGACTTCGTCAACACCTACGAGTACGAGATCCCCGATGCATCGGAGATGCTGCGCCGCATGCGCGACATCATCGATCGCGGCTTCCCCTACCTGGTCGCCGAGATCGACGGCCAGGTAGCCGGTTACGCCTACGCCAACACCTATCGCACCCGTGTCGCCTACCAGTGGACGGTGGAGAATTCGGTGTATGTGGATGCCCGTTTCCAGGGGCAGGGCGTTGGCACCGGCCTGCTGCAGGCGCTGATCGATACCTGCACCGAGCGTGGCTTCCGGCAGATGATCGCGGTGATCGGCGAACCGACCAATACCGCATCCATCAAGCTGCACGAACGCTTCGGCTTCGAACTGGTGGGCGTGTTCCGCGGCCTTGGCCGCAAGCACGGCCGCTGGCTGGACACCGTGCAGATGCAGCGCGCGCTCGGCGATGGTGCCGATTCCGCTCCTTCCAATGAATGATTCCATGACCGAAACCCTTCCCGAAACCGGCGACGACCTGTTCGCCGGCCAGCCCGTGCGCGTTGTTGAACGCGACGGCGTGCGCTACACCCTGCTGGGTACCGCGCATGTTTCCCATGCCAGCGTCGAGGCGGTGGAAAAAGCCATCGGCAGCGGCCGCTTCGACGCGGTTGCCGTCGAGCTGGATCCGCAACGCCTGCAGGCATTGAGCGACCCGGACACGCTGGCCAAGCTGGACCTGGTGGAAGTGATCCGCAAGGGGCGCGTGGCACTGTTCGCGGCGAACCTTGCGCTGTCGGCCTACCAGCGCCGACTGGCCGAGCAGCTGGGCATCGAACCGGGCGCCGAACTCAAGCGCGCGGTCGATCTGGCCCGCGAGCGCAACCTTCCGGTGCACCTGATCGACCGCGAAGTCGGCCTGACCTTCCGTCGTGCCTCGCAGCGGCTGGGCTTCTTCGGCAAGCTCAAGCTGGTAGCTGGCCTGGGTGCCGGCCTGTTCTCTTCGGAGGACGTGGGCGAAGACGAGATCGAGAAGCTGAAGCAGGGTGACATGCTGGAATCGAGCTTCGGCGAGTTCGCCAGCGAGAGCCCGGCGCTGTACGAAACCATCATCGGCGAACGTGACCGCTACATGGCCACGCGCCTGCGCGAAGCGCACGACCCGCAGCAGCGTGAAGTGCTGGCCGTGGTCGGCGCCGGCCACCTGGCCGGCCTTGCTCGCTACCTGGAAACCGATACCGAGGCGCCTGCGCCGTTGCGCGAGCAGCTGGAAGCGGTGCCGAAGAAGCGCAACATCCCGTGGTTTACCCTGGCGATCCTCGCCATCGTGGCCACCGGCATTGGTGTCGGCTTCTATCGTGGTGGACTGGGCGTGGGCACCGAACTGCTGGCGACCTGGGCGATGTATACCGGCGGCCTGGCGGGCCTGGGCTGCCTGGTTGCCGGCAGCCACCCGCTGAGCATCCTCACCGCGATCGTGGTGGCGCCGTTCAAGCCGTTCCGCCTGAGCATCCCCACCGGCGCATTCTCGGCATTGGTGGAAGCGCGCCTGCGCAAGCCGACCTACGAGGATTTCCTCAAGCTGCGCGATGACGCGCAGACGTTGAAGGGCTGGTACCGCAACCGTGTCACCCGCGTGGTGCTGACCTTCATGCTGACCAACCTGGGCAGCATGCTGGGCCTGTGGCTGACGGCCGGCAAGGTGTGGAGCAAGGTCGCGAGCTGATTGCCGCGCCCCGCAGGGCGTGGCCCGGCGCTACCGGCAGATGCCAACCCTGGTTGGCACGGCATCTGCACGACAGGGCAAAAAAAAGGGGGAGACCGCCCCACTACGACCGGTCTCCCCCCACCACAAACACGTTGTGTTGTGCATTACAGCTGGGCAGCGCCCGGCTCTACCCTTTCCAGCCCGCGAGCGCGCTGGATCAGCCGCACCACCGCGTTGCGCATGTCATCGAGCACCGCATAGATCGTCGGCAGGAACAGCAGGCTGACCACGGTGGAGAACGCCAGGCCACCGGCGATCGCACGCGCCATCGGCGAGTATTCCGGCCCGTTGCCGAACATCTGCGTATCGGTCAGCGAGATCGGCACCATCGCCAGGATGGCGGTGCCCATGGTCATCATGATCGGGCGCAGGCGTTCGCGTGAGCCCTCCACCAGCGCCTGGGTACGTCCCATTCCGTTGCGGCGCAGGTTGTTGATGTGCTCGATCATCACGATACCGTTGTTCACCACCACGCCCATCAGCACCAGGATGCCGATGAAGGACATGATTCCGAACGAGGTGCCGGTGATCCAGAACAACCAGAACACGCCGAAGATCGAGAACAGCACGCCGCTCATGATCGCCGCCGGGAACAGCAGCGACTCGAACACCGCGGCCATCACCACGTAGATCATCACCAGTGCGATCAGCAGGTTGAACACCATCTGCTGCATCGCCTCGTTGTCGTCACCGTAGTCACCGCCATCGAAGGTGAAGCCGTAGCCTGCCGGGAAGTTCATCGGCTTGAGCACGGCCTCCATCGCCTTGCGCCCGTCGGGTGCGGTGATCTTCTCGGCCAGATTGGCCTTGATGGTCAGCGTGGTCTGGCGGTTGGTGCGACCGATCTGGGTCGCCGACGAGCCGACGTCGACGCTGACCAGGCTCAGCAGCGGTACGCTGCGGCCATCGCCGGTGCGCACGCTGAAGCCCGCCAGGTCTTCCGGGCTGCTCTGTTCGGCACCGGCAAAGCGCACCCACACCGGCACCTCGTTGTCGCCGCGACGGAACTCGCGCATGGGCGCACCGCGCAGCGCCAGGCCGACGAAGCTGGCGACCTGCTCGGCATTGAAGCCAAACGCCGCGGCGCGCTCGCGGTCGACGTGCACCTTCAGCTCACCACCCTTCTCGCCGTTGTCGATGCGCACGTCACGCAGCTCGCTGCGCTGGGCCAGCAGCGGCAGCACTTCCTGGCCGATCTCCTGCAGCATCGCACTGGAGTCCCCCACCAGCTGCACCTGCACGCCCTGATTGCCACCGCCGCCGCCCCCATCGCCGCCCTGGTTGCCGACGAAGTAGTCGGTGCGCGCGGACTTCGGCAGGCCCTTGCGCAGCTCTTCCTGCAGCGCCTTGATGTCCTTGGCGTACTTTTCGTCCAGGGTGACCACGGTCGAACTGCCTTCCTGCTCGCTGTACCAGGAATAGACCTGCTGCACGTGCAGGCGCTCGCGGTTCTCCTCGATCCAGCCCTCCACGCGCGCCACTTCCTCGGACATCTGCCGGTAGGTGTAGGCGCCCTTCCACATGTAGCCGATGAAGATGTCCTTGCCACCTTCTCCGCCAAACATGTCGATCTTGGTCAGCTTCATCGGCACCAGGCTCACCAGCACCACCAGCAGGATGCCCAGCAGGCTCCAGCCGCGATGGCGCAGCGACCAGTCCAGCAGCTGCGCGTAACGCCGTTGCAGGCGCGCGATCACGCCGGTCTGCGAATGCACCAGCTTGGGCGTGGCCATGCGCGCGGACAGCATCGGAATCAGGCTGACGGCCACCAGCCAGGACGCCAGCAGCGAGACCGAGATGGTGATCGCGATCTGCGCCATGAAGATGCTGATGTTGTTGGTTTCACCGAACAGGTTGGGCACGAACACGATGCAGTGGCACAGGGTGCCGGCACTGAGCGCAATGGCCACGTTGCGGGTACCGATGATCGAGGCCAGGCGTGGTTGGTCGGGCAGCCGCTCGCGCTCCTGGTAGATGCTCTCCACCACCACCACGGCGTTGTCCACCAGCATGCCCACCGCCAGCAGCAGGCCCATCATGGTCAGGATGTTCAGCGTCACCCCGGCGAAGTACATGAAGCCCAGGGTGATGGTGAAGCAGATTGGAATGGCCAGGGTCACCATCAGCGTGGACGGCCAATGGCGCAGGAAGAAGAACAGCACCGTGACCGACAGGATCAGGCCGACGCCACCGGCCTCGGCCAGCTCCAGCAGCGAAGACGTCACCGCCTTGCCCTGGTTGTCGATCACCTTGATCTGCACATCGCGCATCGATGCCTGCGCGCGGATCGCCTCGACTTCAGCCAGGGCCCCGCGCGAGACGTCCACCAGATTGGCGCTGCGTTCCTTGTAGATGTCCAGGCCAACGGCAGGATTGCCATCCAGGCGGCGGCCGTAGCTCATCCGCGCCGGCTTCAGCCGTACCTCGGCAATGTCGCCCAGGCGCAGCCCCTTGGCATTGATGACCAGGTCGCGCATCTCCTGCAGGTCGGTGATCTCGCCCACCGGCTGCACGCGCACGCGCTGCCCGTTGTCATCGATCTGCCCTGCCGAAATCGAGAAGTTCAGCGTGCGCAGGCGATCACTCAGTTCGTTGATGCTCAGGCCATGGGCGTTGAGCCGGTTCGGATCGATCGCGATCTCCACCTCGTTCGGTGGCGCGCCGGTGATCTCCACGCGCGCCACGCCGGGAATGCGCTCGATGCGTCGCTTGAACTCACGATCGAGCATGTCATAGGCGGTGGTCAGGTCGGTGGTGCTGGCCAGGCGCACCTTCAGCACCGGCTGGTCACTGCTGGACCACTTGAACACGTTGTAGCGCTGCACATCGTCGGGCAGATCGCTGCGGATCGCGTCGATGCGCTCGCGCGCGTCGGACGCGGCGATGGCGATGTCACGGTCCCAGTCGCTGAACTCGATGAAGATCGAGGCGGCTTCGGAGGTGGCCGAAGAGCGCATCCGCTTGATTCCGGTCATCGTCGCCAACGACTCTTCGACAGGGCGGATGATGGTCCGCTCGACCTCTTCAGGGGTCGAGCCGGTATACGGGATCTGCACGAACAGGAACGGTGCGGAGATGTCCGGCAGTGCCTCCAGTGGCAGCCGGAACGAGGCGATCAGCCCGACCACCACCAGCGACACGAAACACATGATGGTGGTGACGGGACGGCGGATGGAAAACTCGGCAACACTCATGCCGGCTCCTCCCCACCCGCGCTGCCACCCGGCGCGGCCTGCAGGCCTTCACCGGCGTGCTTGCGGCCACGCTCGCGGTAGTAGGCATCGCCACGACGATCCATCAGGTCGTACACCACCGGGATGACCAGCAGGGTCAACAGGGTGGACACCAGCAGGCCGCCGATCACGGTGATCGCCATCGGTGCGCGCACTTCGGCGCCCTCGCCCATCGCAATGGCCAGCGGCAGGAAGCCGAACAGCGTGCACAGGGTGGTCATGATGATCGGCCGCAGGCGCGAACGTGCGCCTTCCACCAGCGCATCGTGCTTGGCCACGCCGGCCTCGCGCAGCTGATTGACCTTGTCGATCAGGATGATCGCGTTCTTGGTGACCAGGCCGACCAGCAGGATCAGGCCGATGAACACCACCACCGAAATGGGCTTGCCGGTGAGCATCAACGCCAGGATCGCGCCGACCAGCGCCAGCGGGATGGTGAACAGGATCACGAACGGATGCAGCAGCGATTCGAACTGCGAGGCCATCACCAGATAGACCAGGAAGATCGCCAGGCCGAAGGCGAAGATCAGTGACTTCGCGGCCTGTGCCAGCTCTTCACCCTGGCCACCGATGTGCAGGCCCACGCCGGCGCCCAGCGGCTGTTCGGACACCATCTGCTGTACTTCGCGCATGGCCGCGCCCAGATCGATATCGCGCAGGTTGGCCGACACCACAGCCACCCGCGTCTGGTCGGCACGGTGGATCTCGCTCGGCCCGGTGGTGGCGACCACGTCGGCCACCGCATCCAGGGTGACCGGGCGGGTGCTGCCGGGATTGACGATCAAGCGGCGGATGCTCTCCACGCTTGCACGGTCATTCTCCTGCGCGCGCACCAGTACGTCGATCTTGCGATCGCGGAAGCTGTAGCGGGTGGCCACGTCGCCACGCACCTTCTTCACCACCACGTCGGCGATCTGGCGCGTGGTCAGGCCCAGTGCACCGGCGCGCTCCTGGTCGAAGCGGATCTGGATTTCCGGGAAGCCTTCCTCCACGGTGGATTTGACGTCTGCGTAGTGCGCGTTGCCGCGCAGCAGTGCAGCCAGGCGCTGGCCGGCCACTTCCAGGGTTGCCATGTCCTGCCCGCGCAGCTCGATTTCCAGCGGCGTGGAGAAGCTGAACAATGCCGGCCGCGCGAAATCCACCTGCGCCCCCGGATGCTGGCCCATGGTATCGCGCAGGCGTTCGGTGATCTCCGCTTCGGTCTGCGGATTGCCGCCGCCTTCCATCACGATGGTCAGCTTGCCGATGTTCTCGCCACTCTCGGTGGGACTGGCATCCAGGCGGGTGCCGCTGCCGCTTACGCCGTACAGCGATGCCACGCCTTCGCCCTTGCCGTGCGCCAGCTGCAGCTCGCGGACCAGTGCATCGGTCTGCTTCAGCGGCGTGCCCGCCGGCAGCTTGACCGTCATTTCGAACCGGTCCTGCGCCAGCTGCGGGATCAGGTCGGCACCGAGCATCGGCACCAGTGCCATCGTCGCCACAAATGCCAGTGCCGCCATGCCCAGCACTTTCCCGGGATGGGCCAGTGCGTTGGGCAGCAGGCGCAGGTAACCGCGCTCGGCACCGGCATAGGGCTTCATGGCGATATCGCTTGCCTTGCGCATCACCGGCCCGATCACTGCCACCACACCGCGCCACACGCGCACCACCAGCCAGGCCAGTGCGTAGAAGGTCCAGCGCACGCTTGCCATCAGCCCACGGCGGCCGAGCGCAACGGGCTTCTGCCAGCGGTTCTGCGGCTGCCACGGCGCGACAGCGGCCTCTTCCGGGAACGCCAGCGGCGGGCGCCCCTTCAGCGAGCTCAGCATCGGAATCAGGGTCATCGACACCAGCAGCGAGATCGCGATGGCGATGGCCACGGTCAGTGCCTGGTCACGGAACAGCTGGCCGGCGATGCCGTCGACGAACACCAGCGGCAGGAACACGGCGATGGTGGTCAGGGTCGAAGCGACCACGGCCATGCTTACTTCGCGGGTACCGGCGATGGCGGCCTGCAGGATGCCCAGGCCGCGCTCGCGCGCCTTGGCGATGCTCTCCAGCACCACGATGGAGTCATCCACCACCAGGCCGGTTGCCAGCGCCAGGCCGCCCAGCGACATCACATTCAGGCTCAGGCCCAACTGCCCCATGAAGAAGAAGGTAGCGATGATCGAGACCGGCAGCGACAGGCTGATCACGAACGTGCTCCAGCCATCGCGCAGGAACAGGAAGATGATCAGGATCGCCAGCAGGCCACCGATCACCGCATCCTTCTTGACGTCGGCGATGGCGTGCTCGATGAAGCGCGACTGGTCTTCGATCGTGGTCAGTTCGGCATCGGCCGGGAACGTCGCCTTGATCTGCTCCAGGCGCTTGCGCAGCGCATCGGCGGTGGCAACGGTATTGGCATCACCTTCCTTGTAGATCGCCAGTTCGACCGATTCCTTGCCGCCCAGACGGATCACCGCTTCGCGCTCCTTGTAGCCCTGGCGCACGGTGGCCACGTCTTTCAGGCGCACCGGCACGCCATTGGCGACCACGCTGGAGCCACCGCCCGCAGAGGCGCTCTGTGCGGCAGACGCCGCAGCAACGGCCGCTGCCGAACCGGTGGAGGCGGCAATGTTGAACATCTGCTGCAGGGCCGAGTCGGCCGCGCTGCCGTTGGCGGCCTGGGTAGTGACCAGCAGGTTGCGGATCTCTTCCAGATCGGCGAACTGATTGACGGTGCGCACCAGGAAGCGCTGCGAGCCCTCCTCCAGGCGGCCGCCGGAAATATTGATGTTCTCTTCCTTCAACCGCTTGATGACAGTGTCGATCGGCAGGTTGAGCTGGGCCAGTTTCTGCTGGTCGATATCGACCTGGATCTCATCTTCCAGACCACCACCCACCTTGACCGCGGCCACGCCGGTGACCGGCTCCAGCTTCTTCTTCAGGTCTTCATCGGCATAACGGCGCAGGCCGGTCAGTTCACGGATCGCTTCTTCGTCGGTTGCGGGCGCAGCCTTGGTCGACAGCACCAGGCGCATGATCGGCTCGGTGGATGGATTGAAGCGCAGCAGCACCGGGGCCTTCGCCTCCAGTGGCAGGTTCAGCGCCTCCATCTTGTCGCGCACCTCCAGGCTGGCCTGGTCCATGTTGGTGCCCCAGGCGAACTCCAGCACCACATCGCTCTGGCCGGTGCGCGAAACGGATTTCAACTTGCGCAGGTTCTTGACCACGCCCACCGCTTCTTCAACCGGTTGGGTGATCAGGGTTTCGATTTCGGTAGGCGCAGCACCGGTGTATTCGGTGCGCACAGTGAGCGTCGGATAGCTCAGGTCAGGCAGCAGGTTGACCTTGAGGTTGCCCAGCGCGATCAGGCCGAACAGCAGCAGCGTGACCGTGCACATGGCAATGGTGACGCGGCGCCGGGTGGCAAATTCCACCAGGCCGCCGCGCGCGCTGGCGGCGGCGCCGTCGCTCCCGGGCGAGGCACCGTGGTCATGGCCGGGCGCGGTCATTGCGTGCTCCCGGCCTTCTCTGCCGGCTTGGCCGAGGCCGTTACAGTCTTGGCCTTGGCCTTCGGATCGGCGATCACCTGCACCGCCGTGCCATCACGCAGCGCGACCTTGCCGGCAGTGACGATCTGATCGCCGGCCACCAGGCCTTCGCGGATCTCCACCCACGGCCCTTCGGCGTAGCCCAGCTTGACCGGCACCCGCGAGACCTTGCCCTCGCGCACGCGGAACACCGCCGGTTCGCCGTCGTCCAGCAACGCCAGGCGCGGCACCACCAGCGCGTCGGCGCGCTGGTCGTAATCGATGCGGATACGACCGAACATGCCCGGCTGCAGCGCCTGTGCACCGCCATCGAAGGCGCTGACGACGCGGAAGGTGCCGCTGCCCGAATCCACTACCGGCGCGATGCGGTCCACGCTGCCACTGAAGGTCTGTCCCGGCAGCGCATCGGCCGACAGCGTCACCGGCTGGCCGGCGCGCAGGGTCGCCAGTTCACGTTCGGGTACGTTGAGGGTCGCTTCCAGCCGCGAGTTGTCGACGATGCGGAAGATCGGCGTATTGATCTGCACGAAGTTGCCGGTCTTGATCGAGCGCGAGGCGATCACCCCGGAAATCGGGGCCACCACGGTGGTGTAGGACAGCTCCAAAGTCGCCAGGCGGTACTGCGCGCGCATGTTTTCCAGGTCGTAGCGCAGCTGGTCGACATCGGCGGCACTGACCATCTGCTGGCCAACCAGTTTCTGCGCGCGCTGGTAGTTGTTTTCCAGCTTGCGCATCTGTGCCTCGCTCTGCGCCACTGCCAGGCGTGCGCGGTCCGGGTCAAGCCGCACCAGCGGCTGTCCGGCACTGACCCGCTGCCCTTCCTCCACCAGCACCGCCAGGGCGACGCCGGAGGTCTTGGCCACCACCTGCGATTCGGCGCGCGGCTCCAGCGCCGCAGTGCCGGTGTAACTGGCGGCGACTGCGCGATGGGTGACCACGGCCACTTCCACCGGAACCGCATCCACCTTCTTCTCGTCCTTGGTCTCGGCCGCCTTGGCCTCGTTGGTGGGACCAGCGGCACAGCCGCTCAGCAGCAGTGTGGTGGAGAGGACAAGCGCGGCAGCGCAGAGTCCGCTGCGGGGGCCGGGCAGGAAGGTTCGGTGCGACATCGTCAGATCCCTGGAGGATGCGTGGGCAGGTGTGGTAGCAAAGTAATGCACCACTTCACGGCAACACCATATCCCAAAGGTCATGGTGCCTTCACGCCGCCGGTCGGACCGCCCCCATTTCAGCTAGATGAAACCTGAGGCTATACTCGGGTCGTTCCGTACCCCACGCCGGAACGTCCAGACCCGAATCCCCGGAAACGACATCATGCGCCCGCAGCCGCTCGCCGCTTGTCTCGCTCTGGCCGTCCTCCTGCCCCTAGGGGTCGCCGCACAGCCCGCTCCTGCTCCTGCAGCACCTGCCCCGGCACCGGCTCCCGCCGCTGCGCCGGCGCCCGCCGCGCCCACCGGCAGTTTCGACAACGGCCGGGTCCTGGCCTATACCTGCCAGGGCTGCCACGGCATCACCGGTTACAAGAACGCCTACCCCAGTTACCGGGTGCCCAAGATCGGTGGCCAGACCCAGCAGTACCTGACCCAGGCCCTGACCGAATACCGCCAGGGCAAGCGCCGGCATCCGACGATGCAGGCACAGTCGATGAGTTTCAGCGAACAGGAGATCGCCGATCTCGCTGTTTACCTGTCCACCGTCAAGTAAGGCCCGCCCATGTCGAAAGCCGCGCATCCACTGCGTCACGCCATCGCCCTGTCCGTCGCCCTGCTGCTGGCGGCCTGCTCGCAGTCGCAGGTGGAGAACAGCGAAAAATCCGCCGCCGATCCGGGTCATGCCAGCGGCGAGCACGGTTCATCTTCATCGGCCGGTCTGCCCGCGGGGCGCGAAGCCGCCGGTGAAGCCCGTGCCAAGGTGAAGAGCAAGGCGACCAGCCAGAGCTGCATCGATTGCCATGGTGCCGACGGCAATGCGCCGATCGATGCGACCTACCCCAAGCTGGGTGGCCAATATGGCGATTACCTTGCGCATGCATTGCAGGCCTATCGTGCCGGCGATCGCCAGCATGCGCTGATGACGCCGCAGGCCAAGGACCTGAGTGATCAGGACATCGCCGATCTGGCCGCGTATTTCGGCAGCCGGCCGAGCCAGCTGCGGGATCTGCACGGGGTCAAATGACCGCCGCGCCCTTGCGGGCGCGGAAACCGCTCGGATGGGTGCGGACCGTTGATTGGTGGGTGCGGACCGTTGGTCCGCACGGATCCGGATATCCACGCATGGCGTGGATCTACTGAGCCCAGCCGGCGACGCCGACCGACGATCAGCCTTCCAGCTCTTCCCAGCGCGCGTAGGCGGCATCCAGCTCGGCCTGCACCTTGGCCAGCTGCTGGGTATGCGCGGTCACTTCGGCACTGCTGCGGGTATAGAACGACGGGTCGTTCATGGCCGCGGTCAGGCCTTCGACGTCGCCCTCGAGCTTCTCGATCGTCTTCGGCAGCTGTTCCAGCTCGCGCGCTTCCTTGTAGGGAAGCTTGCGCTTCGGTGCTGCCGGCTCGGCGGCAGCCACCGCAGCGGCAGGCGTCGGCTTGCCTGCAGCAACCGCGGCCGGTGCAGCCGGTGCGGCGGCAATGCGGCTGGCGTAACGCTGCCAGTCGCTGTAACCGCCGACGTATTCGCCGATCACGCCATCGCCTTCCATCACCAGCGTGGAGGTCACCACGTTGTCGATGAAGTCACGATCATGGCTGACCAGCAGCAGCGTACCGTTGTAGTCACCCAGCAGCTCTTCCAGCAGCTCCAGGGTTTCCACGTCGAGATCGTTGGTCGGTTCGTCCATCACCAGCAGGTTGGACGGCTGCGCGAACAGCTTGGCCAGCAGCAGGCGGTTGCGCTCGCCACCGGACAGGCGGGTGATCGGTGCGCGTGCACGTTCCGGGGTGAACATGAAATCCTGCAGATAGGCATGCACGTGCTTGCGCTTGCCATTGAATTCGAGGAAATCGCGGCCCTCGGCCACGTTCTCGATCGCGCTCCAGTCTTCGCGCAGCACCGCACGGTACTGATCGAAGTAGGCAACCTGCAGGTTGGTGCCGGCGTTCACTTCGCCCTTCTGCGGCTGCAGTTCGCCCAGCAGCAGCTTCAGCAACGTGGTCTTGCCGCTGCCGTTGGGGCCGATCAGGCCGATACGGTCGCCGCGCAGGATGGTGGTGGAGAAATCACGGACCATGGTGCGATCGCCGAAGGCGAACGACACATCCTTGATATCGATGACCTTCTTGCCGGAGCTGACGCCCTGGGCGGCTTCCATCTTGACGTTGCCGCTGAGATCACGGCGCTCGGAGCGCTCGTTGCGCATCGCCTTCAGGCGGCGCACACGGCCTTCGTCGCGGGTACGCCGCGCCTTGATGCCCTGGCGGATCCAGACTTCTTCCTGCGCCAGCAGCTTGTCGAAGCGTGCATTTTCCTGTGCCTGCGCGTTCAGGCGCTCCTCGCGGCGACGCTCGTAGTTGGCCCAGTCGCCCGGCCAGCTGGTGACCTGGCCGCGGTCGATCTCGACGATGCGGGTAGCCAGCGCACGCAGGAAGCGGCGGTCATGGGTGACGAACACCACACTGCCGCTCCAGCCCTTGAGGAACATTTCCAGCCAGTCGATGGCTTCGATGTCCAGATGGTTGGTCGGTTCGTCCAGCAGCAGCAGGTCCGGGCTGGACACCAGCGCGCGGCCGAGCAGCACACGGCGCTTCATGCCGCCGGACAGGCGCGCGAATTCGGCTTCGCCGTCGAGGTCGAGCTTGGTCAGGGTTTCGCTGACGCGCTGGTCCAGGCCCCAGCCGTTGGCGGCGTCGATCTTGGCCTGCACGTTGCCCAGCGCCTCGCCGTCGAATTCCTCGGCATGGCTGAGATGGTGGAATTCGGCCAGCCACTGCCCCAGTTCACCCAGGCCATCGGCAACCACATCGAACACGGTGCCGGCGGCGCCATGCGGCACTTCCTGCTCCAGGCGGGTAACGCGCACACCCTGCTGCACGCGCACTTCTCCGTCGTCGGGCTTGTGGTCGCCGGACAGCAGCTTGAGCAGGGTGGATTTGCCGGCGCCGTTGCGGCCGATCAGGGCGATGCGTTCGCCCGGCTCGATCGACAGTTCGGCCTTTTCCAGCAACAACGGGCCGCCGACGCTGAAGTCGACGTTTTGTAGGGTAATCAGAGGCATCCGACCATTGTACCGGTTGGTGGCGTCGGCCGGGTTGCACCCGGCACCCGCAGAGGCAACGGCCGCAGCAAAGGCAACAGCTTGAAGCGGGCTTGCCGTGGGATGGCGAGGCAGTGTGGGGCTGCAGGACACGCCGTAAACCCTTCCATGGGGGCTCGATGGCGCCATCCATGGCGCCAACGGTCCTGCAGCCCCACACCGCCCCGCCTCTGACAGGCTACCGCGATCTGTCGGGGAGGCATTCTGCTCTGGTGGGTGTCGACCTTGGTCGACACGGTAGATCCACGCCATGCGTGGATGAGCACTACAAGAAGGGTCGATGGATGGAATCGACTGGGAATCTGATGACTTACCCCACTTCCCCCAGCAACGCCTGCAACCCCGGCAGCCATTGCTTGCCGGGATGGCGTACCAGCCACAGGGTGCGCTGCAGGGCGGGCAATGGGGTCTGCAGCACGCGCAGGCGGCCGAGCGCCAGCGGCTCTTCAAGGGCGTGACGGGAAAGACAGGCCAGGCCGAGGCCGGCAACGGCCGCCTGCTTGATGGCTTCGGTGTTGCCCAGCTGCAGGGTCTGGGCGAAGCCGCGCAGGTGCGGCAACAAGGCCTGCTCCACCGCTTCGCGGGTACCTGAGCCCGGCTCGCGCAGCAGCCAGCGCGCGCCGCGCAGTTCATCCAGCGACCAGCGCGCCGGGGCGTCGGCGGCGGCCACGATCACCAGAGGGTCCTGCTGCCACGGCGTCACCTGCAGGCCGCGTTCATGGCACGGGCCTTCGATCAGGCCGGCGTCGACGTCCAGGCGCTGCACGGCGGCAACCACGCCAGCACTGTTGTCGATGCGCAGGTCGACCTCGGCCTGTGGCGCCTGGCGCAGCAGTTCGGCGATGCGCGGCGGCAGCAGATAGTTGCCGATGGTGGTGCTGGCGGCCAGCACCAGCCGCAGCGGTGCACCCTGCGCCGGGTCGCCACCTGCGGCGAGCTGGCGTTCGAGGTCTGCAGCATTGACCAGCAATGCCCGCGCCGGTTCCAGCAAGGCGCGGCCATGACCGTTCAGGACCAGGCGACGGCCGATGCGATCAAACAGCGGCGTGCCAAAGTGGGCCTCCAGTTCCTGCAGTGCGGCGCTGCTGGCCGATTGTGAGAGCGCGATGGCCTGCCCGGCAGCGGTGGTGCTGCCGTGGTCGGCGATGGCGACGAAGACCTGCAGCTGGCGCAGGGTCAGGCGCATGGCATTTACCCGTTCTATCGGTAGATTCTAGCCATCTTATTCGTTTTACAGGTCAACGCCCGGGGCGCACGCTTATGCGGTCACCCCAGCCCTGCCCCAGCCATGAACGCCCCCGCACTTTTCTCCTGGTCCCTGCCCGCCTTGCGCCAGCGTTGGCAGCCGCGCCTGCCCGGCCTGCTGCTGGTCGGCCTTGTTGCAGCCGCATCGCTGTACCTGGCCGAGCTGCCCTGGCTGCAGGCCCATGGGCTGAGCGCGCTGACCGTGGCGATCGTCGCCGGCATCGTGGTCGGCAATACCGTCTACCCGCGGCTGGCACCGCGCAGCGCGGCCGGCGTGGGCTTCTCCAAGCACTGGCTGCTGCGCGCCGGCATCGTGCTGTACGGCCTGCGCCTGACCTTCCAGGACATCGGCCATGTCGGCGTCACCGGTGTGCTGATGGACGTGCTGGTGGTCGCCAGCACCTTCGGACTGGCCTGCTGGCTGGGCATGCGCGTGTTCAAGATGGAACGTGAGGCGGCGATGCTGATCGGTGCCGGCAGCGCGATCTGCGGTGCGGCGGCGGTGATGGCCGCCGAACCGGTGGTGCGCGGCCGTGCTGCGCAGGTCACGGTGGCGGTGTCGACGGTGGTGGTGTTCGGCACGCTGGCGATGTTCCTGTACCCCGCACTGTATGCGCTGGTGCAGTCGCATGGCTGGCTGGTGATGGACGCGCGTCAGTACGGCCTGTTCACCGGGGCGACGGTGCATGAAGTGGCGCAGGTGGTGGCCGCTGGCCGCGCGGTGGGTGAGTCGGCCGCCGATACCGCCGTGATCACCAAGATGGTGCGGGTGATGTTGCTGGCACCGTTCCTGGTCACGCTGTCGCTGTGGCTGGCGCGTGGCGGCAAGGCCAACGCCGACGGCAGCAAGGCGCGCATCGTGGTGCCGTGGTTCGCCTTCGGTTTCGTGGCGGTGGCCGGTTTCAACTCGCTGCATCTGCTGCCGGCCGGCCTGCAGGCGGGGCTGGTGCAGCTGGATACCGTGCTGCTGGCGATGGCGATGGCTGCGCTGGGCCTGACCACCCACGTCTCGGCGCTGCGCCAGGCCGGGCTGAAGCCGCTGCTGCTGGCGCTGATCCTGTTTGCCTGGCTGCTGTTCGGCGGGCTGGCGATCCACCAGGCCGTGCTGGCAATGCTGGGATGAGCGGCCATTCCCGCTTGCCGAGGCCATCCGCAGGTCGTACAAGAATGCCTGCCCTGCACCACATGGACGACATGAGCACCCATCACCTTCCCGACTTCCGCTACCATCCGGACCCGGTTGCGACCGGCAACGTGGGGCCCTCCGCTACGGCCTGCAGGGTCTGCCAGCAGGCGCGTGGATACGTGTACCTGCACGATGCCGTCCACATAGGGCGCGCAGATTACTCGGAACAGATCTGCCCCTGGTGCATTGCCGATGGCCGTGCAGCTTCAACGCTGGACGTCGCATTTGCCTGCAGCCTGGACATCGACGAAAGCGTGCCCAGATCCGCATTGGAAGAACTGTCCCTGCGCACGCCAGGCTACGTCAGTTTCCAGGGGGAAAAATGGCTGGCGCATTGCAACGATGTCTGCCGCTTCCTGGGCGACGCCACGATGAAACAGGTGAACCAGGCCTCGGCAGCGACCATCGCGGCCTGGTGCGCGGCCAATGACGCCGACGAAACACGTTGGTCGGAGCTGGCCAGCGACTACGCACCCGGTGGAGATATCGGCTTCTACACGTTCGAGTGCCTGCACTGTGGCCTGATTCAGTTCCATGTTGACGCGGCCTGAGCCTGCTCCGCATGTCCCACGTGGATCGTTAGACTTGAGGCATGCCCGCCTCCCCCGCCCTGCTGCCGGTCCCGTTGCGATTGCTGGATGATCGCTATGGGCCGGGCAATGTCGATGAAGCCGAAGACACGCTGATCGCGATCGTGCAGGCGGTGATGGGCGAGCAGGCAAGCTGCGCATTCCATTTCGACACGCAGCACGCCAACCCGTGGTTTCACCAGCTGCTGCTGGAACCCAGGGCCGCTGGAGAACCCGCCAGCCCGGAGCAGTTGCAGGCGATGGCGGCACGATTGGCGGCCCTCGGGCTGGGTTGAAGGGACGTCTGTCCAAGCTGTCGGCCAAGCTCGGCCGCTACCGGCGCCCTTACAATCGTGAACGACGGCGGGACCGGCCGCGCACGCAGGTACAATGCGCCATGACTGACTTTTCGACCCTGCCGCTGAGCCCGGCCCTGCAGCCCGGCCTGGATGCCCTCGGCTACACCACCCTCACGCCGATCCAGGCGCAGAGCCTGCCCGCCATCCTCGACGGCCGCGATGTGATCGCACAGGCGCCGACCGGCAGCGGCAAGACCGCCGCGTTCGGGCTGGGCCTGCTGCAGAGCATCGACCCCAGCCTGATCCGCGTGCAGGCGCTGGTACTGTGCCCGACCCGCGAGCTGGCCGACCAGGTTGCCAAGCAGATCCGCAAGCTGGCGACCGGCATTCCCAACCTGAAGCTGTTGCTGCTGGTCGGTGGCGTGCCGCTGGGCCCGCAGCTGGCGTCGCTGGAAGGCCATGACCCGCACGTGGTGGTCGGCACGCCCGGCCGCGTGCAGGAACTGGCACGCAAGCGCGCGCTCAACCTGGGCGCGGTGCGCACGCTGGTGCTGGATGAAGCAGACCGCATGCTCGACATGGGCTTCGAGGAGCCGATCCGCGAGATCGCCGGCCGCACCCATCGCGATCGCCAGAGCCTGCTGTTTTCGGCCACCTTCCCCGACACCATCCGCGTGATGGCCCGCGACCTGCTGCGCGACGCGCTGGAAGTAACCGTGGACGGCGCAGACCAGGCGCCCGCCATCCGCCACGTGTTCTGCGAGGTTGAACCCGCACACCGGCAGAAGGCGCTGGCCGGCCTGCTGCTGAAATACACCCCGGAATCGGCGGTGGTGTTCTGCAACACCCGCAAGGACGTGGACGAGGTTGCCAATTCGCTGCAGCAGTTCGGTTTCTCCGCGCTTGCCCTGCATGGCGACATGGAACAGCGTGATCGCGAGGAAGTGCTGCTGCGCCTGGCCAACCGCAGCTGCAACGTGCTGGTCGCCAGCGACGTCGCCGCGCGTGGCCTGGACGTGGAAGAACTGGCGGCGGTGATCAACTACGAGCTGCCGACCGACGTTGAGAGCTACCAGCATCGTGTGGGCCGTACCGGCCGTGCCGGTGCCAGCGGCCTGGCGATCAGCCTGGTGGCGGGCCGCGAGAAGTCGCGTGCCGAGGCTATCGAAGCACAGCGCGGTGAGCCGCTGGACTGGCAGAAGACGCCACTGGCGACCTCACGCCCGGCCGAACTGCCGCAGGCAGCGATGCGCACCCTGCGTATCGATGGCGGCAAGACCGACAAGCTGCGTGCGGGCGACATTCTCGGCGCGCTGACCGGCGATGCCGGCCTGTCGGCCAAGCACATCGGCAAGATTGCGATCTTCCCGACCCGTTCCTACGTGGCAATTGCCCGCGAGCAGGTCAACAAGGCCGTGGCCAAGCTGGAAGCCGGCAAGATCAAGGGCCGTCGTTTCCGCGTGCGGATGATGTAACGACCTGACCGGGCGGGTGCCAACCAAGGTTGGCAACTGCCGGTTCGCGGCGATTTGCTCTGGTAGATGCCAACCTTGGTTGGCACCTACCCTCTGATCAGAACACCAGTTCGGTGTGCAGCGGCAGATCCGCTTTCCAGCGTCCGCGGCCGCCCAAGCCGTCGAGTTCGACCAGCACGCCGGCACCCACCACGTCCACGCCCAGGCGACGCACCAGCGACAGCGCCGCGACCAGCGTGCCGCCGGTGGCCAGCACATCATCGATGATCGCCACGCGCGCACCCGCCGGCAATGCATCGGCGTGTACTTCGATGCAGTCACTGCGGTATTCCAGGGTGTACTCCTCGCGCAGCACCTTGCCCGGCAGCTTGCCCGGCTTGCGCACCGGCACGAAACCCACGCCGAGCTCAAGGGCCATGGCGGCGCCGAGAATGAAGCCGCGCGATTCGATGCCGACCACGGCATCCAGCTTCTGGTCACGCCAGCGCTCGGACATTGCGACGATGGCGCCGCGGAAGTCATCGCTGTGCGCGAGCAGCGGCATGATGTCCTTGAACAGGATGCCCGGCTTGGGGAAGTCAGCGATGTCGCGCAGGCGCGAGGCCCACTGCGGAGCGACGATGGCGTCGGTCATGGCGATTCGGTTGTCTGATGGCGGCATAGGGTACCTGTTCCGGCCCCCGCCTGCCTGTTGAGGGGTATCGGCCGGGCGGCGCCCGGCACCGGCAGAGGCCAGATCAAAAGCCAGAGCAAAAGCGGATTCCGTGGTTTGGCGGGGCGGTGTCGGAGTGCGGGGACGCCGCAAGTACGTCCCTGTAGGCTTGGCAGCCGCATCCATGCGGCTGACTGATCAGACACCCTGCACTCCGACACCGCCCCACCTTCGACAGTTCCCTGCGATCTGTCGTAGATCCACGCAATGCGTGGATGGATCTCAATCAAAGTCGAGTATTTCGACAATTGAACGAAGAGCATCCACGCATGGCGTGGATCTACCGTGCCGACCAAGGTCGACACCTACCCACAGCAGCGGGAATCTGTCGGAGGCGGGGCGGTGTGGGGCTGCAGGACCGTTGGCGCCATGGATGGCACCATCGAGCCCCCAAGGATGGGTTTACGGCGTGTCCTGCAGCCCCACACCGCCCCGCCAAACCACTGAATCCAGCTTTTGCCCTGGCTGTTGCCTTGGCTGTCGCTCTGGCCTCTGCGGGTGCAGGGCGCAGCCCTGCAAAAGCCCCCCTCAGGAACTGCAGGACAGCATCGAGCAGCCGGCCCGGTTGTCTGCCCAGGCCGGGCGCTTGCCCGCGTAGTGCTCCAGCCCGGCACGCTCGGTGTACGGGTCACGCAGCACATCCTGCAACGCGTGCACGCCGCCCATGTCGCCCTGCTCGGCCCGGTCGATGGCTTCCTGGGCCAGCCAGTTGCGCAACACGTACAGTGGATTGGCCGCCGCCATCCTTGCCGTGCGCTCACTGGGCGGGAGCGGATCGGCACGCAGACGCGCGGCGTAATCCTGCAGCCACTGCTGCAACGGGGCCTGCACGGCCTGCTGGCGTTCGTCGTCGTAGTACACCGCGTCCAGCAACACTGTATCCGGCGCGTCCGGATCGAGCTGCATCAGCGCGCGCCAGGCCAGCGTCATGTCCATGCCACCGTCCTGCATCAGCTGCTGCCAACGCTGGTACAGCTGTAGATCGGCATCGTCGGCGGCGGCCAGGCCGAGCTTGGCGGCGGCATCGCGGCGGGTGCAGGCAACGAATGTGGCCTGGTAGGCCGCCAGCCCCGCCTGCAGCGGCGCGACATCGGCAAACAATGGCGACAGCGCCTGCGCCAGCCGGCCCAGGTTCCAGTACGCCACCTGCGGCTGGGTACCGAACCGGTAGCGGCGGCCCTGCGCATCGGTCGTGTTGGGCGTCCAGTCCGGATCGAAATCCTCGACCCAGCCGTAGGGACCGTAATCCAGCGTGAGGCCGAGCACGGACAGGTTGTCGGTGTTCATCACCCCGTGCACGAAGCCCACACGCATCCAGTGCGCGACCATTTCGGCAGTGCGCACCGCGATCTGCGCGAACCAGTCGCCGTACAGGGCTTCACCCTGCCCGTTCAACTCCGGGAAATCGCGGCGGATGCAGACGTCTACCAACTGCTGCAGCAAGGCGGTTTCGCCACGCGATGCCGGCAGTTCAAACGAACCAAAACGCAGGAAAGACGGCGACACGCGACAGACGATGGCGCCGGGTTCCGCGGCGGGATGGCCGTCATAGAACATGTCGCGGATGACTCCTTCGCCGGTACCGACCAGCGACAGCGCACGCGTGGTCGGCACACCAAGGTGATGCATCGCTTCGCTGCACAGGAACTCACGGATCGACGAGCGCAGCACCGCGCGCCCATCGGCGCCACGCGAGTACGGCGTCGGGCCGGCGCCCTTCAACTGCAGCTCCCAATGCCGCCCGTCGGATGCCACCAGCTCACCCAGCGAGATGGCGCGGCCATCACCCAGCTGCCCGGCCCAATGACCGAACTGGTGGCCGCCATAGTTGGCCGCCCACGGCTGCATGCCCGGATACAGCGCGTTGCCGCCGAACACCTGGGCGAAGCCTTCGTCTTCCAGCTGCGCGGGGCTGAATCCAAGCAACCCGGCCACCTCCGGCGATGAGGCCAGCAACGTCGGCGCGGCGACCGGCGTGGGCATCACCGCCGACCACGCCGCACCCCGTACGTCACGCCGGCGCGGGCCGGACTCGGGATCGCCCGGCAGCAGGCTCAGCAGGCGGTTGTCGAACGCGGGGGTATTGGTATCCATCGGCATAGGATGGGGGCGGTCGGATCGGTCCTCAATCGCCGCGCAGCGCCTTCAGCGCACCGCCATGGGCCTCCGCGCGCTGATACGCCGGGCGCTCGCCGATGCGCTTGAGGAAAGCGCGCAGCGCCGGCTTGTCATCCAGGCCGCCCCCACGTGCGGCTGCGGCCTGGATCGGGAAGCTCATCTGGATGTCGGCCGCGCTGAAACGTTCACCGGCAAACCAGGGGCTCTCGGCCAGCCGCCGCTCCATCCAGTCAAGATGAAGCCGGCGCTGCGGACCGATGAAACCGCGCTCGGCCTTGTCGGCAATACTGCGTGCAATCGGGCGCGCGAAGAACGGCATCGGCGCGCTGCGGATGCGGCTCATCACCAGGGTCAACAGCATCGGCGGCATCGCCGAACCTTCGGCGTAGTGCAGCCAGTAACGGTAAGCCATGCGCTCGCTACCCTCGGCAGGCACAGGCGACGGCGACAGTTGACGCTGGGTGTCGTAGCGGTCGGCCAGGTAGTCCAGGATCGCACCGGACTCTGCCAGTACCAGCTCGCCATCCTGCAGTACCGGCGACTTGCCCAGCGGGTGCACCTGGCGCAGTTCCGGCGGTGCCAGCAGCGTCTTCGCATCGCGTGGATAGCGGCGCGGTTCGTAGTCCAGTCCCAGTTCTTCCAGCATCCACAACACACGCAGTGAGCGGGAATTTTCCAGGTGATGGACGATGCGCATGGGGACTCTCCAGGAAGGAACGGCCGATGGTAGCGCGCCGTCATGTACGGGAGCGTCTGCTAGGCTTCGTCCTCTGCACGAGGGCTTCATGATTGACCCGCTCACTCGCCCAGCTGCCACCCTTCGAGTTCATGCTGCACTACCTCGATGCCCCTGAGGACGGGCACTGGAATGAGTACATCTGTGAGCTCATCGCCCTGCGCGTGGTCAGCGCGTTCCAGCCGGCCGACTGGCAGCGTCTGCGGCGATGGGTTGGCGGGCAGCCGCTTTACTGGCAGCTGCGCTGCACTGAAGTGCTCAGCATCTGCGGGCTCCCCGAGGCACGGCCGCTCCTGCTGGAGCAACTGGATTCGCCCGATGACGAAACGCGCATCCAGGCCGCCTGTGCGCTGCAGAACATGGACATGTCGGTCGGTTCACAGCACGTCAGGGTGCTGCGCGAGACCTTGGCCCGCACACCTGAGTCGCGCCCCAGCGAGCGCACCGATATCGCCCTTCTGCTCGAAAAGGCGTTGGCGGCCACGCAATAAAAAACGCCGGGAGCTTGCGCTCCCGGCGTTCTGGCTACCAAACGGTAGCAGACGGATTAAGCCGCCTGCACCTGGTCAGCCTGCATACCCTTCTGACCCTGGACGGCGACGAAGGTAACCTTCTGGCCTTCCTGCAGGGTCTTGAAGCCGGTGCCCTGGATCGCGCGGAAATGCACGAACAGGTCCGGGCCGCTTTCCGGGGTGATGAAGCCGAAGCCCTTGGCGTCGTTGAACCACTTGACGGTGCCGGTCTGACGATCAGACATTTGACTAACTCCTGAAACACATGTTGAAAAAAAATCGCAGCCACCGGGTATCGGGGCTGAGACTGAGTTGCAGGCGTTGGTAAAGCGGATCGATGAGCGGATCGTGAGATCAACTGCACCAGGCCACGATTCACGGTGACCCTAGCAAACACAGTGGGTCAGACGATACGCGTGTTTTGATCAAAAAGCGATAGCCCTGATATTCAGCGACAATCCGGCGGTCGCTAGGCGCGACAAGGGGTTAGGCCAGATCGGCGCTAAACCCGGGCCCCCATTCAGGTTTTTCCTACCCTACACTGGGTAAATGACTGAAGCTGAAACCCGAGCTGAACCCCTCCCTCCCCGCATCTGGGTCGATGCAGACGCCTGCCCCGTCGTCATTCGCGACATCCTGTTCCGCGCAGCTGAACGGGCAGGCGTGGAACTTACCCTGGTCGCCAACCAGTGGATCCGCACGCCCCCATCGCGCTGGCTGCGCTCGATCCAGGTCCCGCAGGGGCTGGACGTGGCCGACAGCGCCATTGTCGAACGCGTCGCCGCCGGTGATCTGGTGGTCACCCAGGACATCCCGCTGGCCGCCCTGGTGCTGGAGAAGAAGGGCGTGGCCCTGAACCCGCGCGGCCAGCTCTACACCCCCGACAACATGGCCGAGCGGCTGTCGATGCGCAATTTCATGGAAGAACTGCGTGGCGCCGGGGTGCAGACCGGCGGACCGCCGCCACTGGGTGCGCGCGACCGGCAGCTGTTCGCAGCCGAACTGGACCGCTGGCTGGCGCGCCGCTCAAGCCGATGAATGCCGCCGCGGTCAGCCGGGAACGCGCAGCGTGCGAGCACTGCTGAAACTGCGCCGCTGGCCACTGAGCGGATCGTCAAAGACCAGGGTCTGCGCCAGCAGCTGCAGGGGCCGCGCGTCAGCATCCGGCGGGCGCTGCTGAAGCTGCGGATACAGATCGTCCCCCAGGATCGGCGCGCCCAGCGCCGCCATGTGCACGCGCAACTGATGCTTGCGGCCGGATTCGGGCACGAGCCGGTAGCGCCAGACCGGGCCGCAGGCGTCGATCACATCGACACAGGTACGTGCATTCGGTTCACCCGGGACTTCGGCCATGCGGAAGAACGGCTCACCGGGCTGCAGCCGGGTATGCCGCTGCACCGGAAACGCCAGCTGCGGCAGGGCCGGCGCCAGTGCCTGGTAGGTCTTTTCGATGCGTCGCTCCCGGAACAGCCGCTGGTAGGCGTCACGCGACGCGGCCTGGGTGGAGAACAGCACCAGGCCGGCGGTAAGCCGATCCAGCCGGTGCAGCGGCACCAGACCGGCATTTCCGGTGCGCGCGATCAGTCGCGCCAGCAGGGTTTCGCGCACGTACCCGCCGGCAGGCGTGACCGGCAGAAAGTGCGGCTTGTCGGCCACCAGCAGGTGCTCGTCCTGATGCAGGATGGCCTCGGCGAAGGGAATCACCGGCTCATCAGCCACTTCGCGGAAGTACTGGATTTCCAGCCCCACCTGCCAGGCCATGCCTGGCGCCAGCGCCCTGCCCTGCGCGTCCTGCACCCGCCCCCGCGCGAAGCGACTCTCCCATTGCAGCCGGTCGATGCGCGGGAAGCGCGCGCACAGCCCGTCCAGCAGGCTGGCCCACGTACCAGGCGGCAGCTGCAGGCGGCTGGGCGTGGTCACGGTGGAATCCTGCCGTTGTGGAACAGCGGGCAACAAGGGCGTGAACGGGGCATGCGACAGGACACATCAAGCGGACCAGGGCCGCCAGCGTGCCATCGATCACGCCGCGCAGACACCCCCACACCGGACACCTCCCGGGCAAACCTCTATCATTGACGGTCTTTACCCCTCTGGATCTTCATGGCCCTCACCGCCACCATCCGCAAGGCCGAACTGCAGATCAGCGACATGGATCGCGGCTACTACGCGACCCACAACCTGACCCTTGCCCAGCATCCTTCGGAAAACGATGAGCGCCTGATGGTGCGCCTGCTGGCCTTCGCACTGAATGCCGAGGATCGGCTCGAATTCGGCCGCGGCCTGAGCACCGATGACGAGCCGGACCTGTGGAACCGTGACTACACCGGCGACATCCTGCAGTGGATCGACCTGGGCCACCCCGACGAATCGCGCATCCGCAAGGCCTGCAACCGCAGCCGCCAGGTGCAGGTGGTCAACTACGGTGGGCATGCCTCGGAAATCTGGTGGCAGAAGCAGAGCAAGGGCCTGGCCCGCTTCGACAACCTTTCGGTGATCGACCTGGACGGTGGCTTCGTCGAACTGTGGGGCCAGCAGATCCAGCGCGCGATGCGTTGGAGCGTGCTGATCCAGGACGCCGAAGTGCAGCTCCTCAACGATCAGATGCAGCTGGATGTGATCCCGAACTGGCGCAAGCGCGCCAAGGCATGAGCACGATCCGCTGCGACGTGCTGGTGATCGGCGCCGGCGCAGCCGGGCTGATGACCGCGATCACCGCCGGCCAGCGCGGCCGCCACGTGCAGGTGATCGACCACGCCAACAAGATCGGCAAGAAGATCCTGATGTCCGGTGGTGGCCGCTGCAATTTCACCAACACCGGCACCACACCGGCCAACTTCCTGTCGGCCAATCCGCATTTCTGCAAGTCCGCGCTGGCGCGCTATTCGCCTTACCACTTCATCGACATGGTCGAGCGCCACGGCATCGCCTATCACGAAAAAGAGCTGGGGCAGCTGTTCTGCGATGTCTCGTCCAAGCAGATCGTGAAGATGCTGGTGGACGAGTGCGAGGCGGCCGGCGTGCAGATCCGCACCCAATGCAGCGTCGAGCGCATCGAGCACGGGACGGACGGCTTCCGCGTTCATACCACGCACGGCCAGTTCCATTGCGCCTCGCTGGTGGTGGCCAGCGGCGGCCTGTCGATTCCCAGCCTGGGCGCCAGCGGTTTCGGCTATGAGGTCGCACGCCAGTTCGGCCATCAGGTGCTGCCCACGCGTGCCGGGCTGGTACCGCTGACGCTCAGCGGCACCCATCAGGAGCGCCTCGCCGAGTTGAGCGGCGTGGCCGTGCCGGTCGAGGCGAGCTGCAACGGCACAAGCTTCCGCAACTTCATGCTGCTGACCCATCGCGGCGTGAGTGGTCCGGCCATCCTGCAGATCTCCTCGTTCTGGCAACCCGGCGATGCCCTGTCGCTGGATCTGCTGCCCGGCCAGGACGCTGCCGGATGGCTGCGCGAGATGAAGCGCGAGCGACCGGCCGCCGAACTGCGTACGGTGCTGGCCGAGGTGCTGCCCAAGCGCCTGGCGCAGCGCCTGTGCGAACACTGGCTGCCCGACCGGCCGGTGCGCCAGCTGGACGAACCGGACCTGCGCAAGGCGGCACAGGTGCTGTCCGCGTTCCCGCTGGTGGCCAGCGGCACCGAGGGCTACCGCACCGCCGAAGTGACCCTGGGCGGCGTGGACACCAACGAGGTGTCGTCCTCTACGCTCGAATCCAAGCGTGTGCCGGGCCTGCATTTCGTTGGCGAGGTGCTGGACGTGACCGGCTGGCTGGGCGGCTACAACTTCCAGTGGGCCTGGGCCAGCGGGCACGCCGCCGGCAGCGTGGTGTGAACCGCATCGCCGTTCCGCGCATGCAACCGTTGCGCGCATGGACGCGCCGCCACGCATCGTGTATCTAGATTTGCAGATTGGGGAGCAGTGCATGCAGAACGCGAACGACATCACCATCCGCCTGTTGATCGTCGATGACAGCGGCGAGAACGCCGAAGCCATCGTCAGCACCCTGCGCAACAGCGGCATCGCCGTGCGTCCCTGGCGGCCGCAGGATTCGGCCGAGCTGTCGCAGGTGCTGGCCAGCCAGGCGATCGACCTGGTGTTGGCAGCGCCCTCGCAGGCCATTCCGCTGCCCCTGGTGGCCCAGCACATCGCGGCCAGCGGCAAGGACATCCCACTGGTGCTGCTGGCCGAGCGCATCGACGAAGACGAACTGGTACAGGCCAGCAGCAACGGCGTACGCGCCCTCGCCCTGCGCCAGCGTGCCGAACACCTGCTGGCCGTGGTCCGCGACCAGTGGGTGGACCTGCAGGCGCGCCGCGGCCTGCGCCGCATTGAAGCGCAGATGCGCGAGACCGAGCGCCGCTGCGACGCGCTGATCGCCTCCTCGCGCGAGCCGATCGCCTATGTCCATGAGGGCATGCACATCCGCGCCAACGACGCCTACCTGGAAATGTTCGGTTACGAGGATTTCGAGGAAGTCGAAGGCATTTCCCTGCTGGACATGGTCGCGGCCCAGCATGTGGATGATTTCAAGCAGCTGCTGAAGTCGCTCAGCCGCGGCGAGGCACCGCCGCCGCAGTACCAACTGGATGCCCGCCACCAGGACGGCAGCGCCTTCCCGGCAACGATGGAATTCACCGCGGCCACCTACGAAGGCGAGTCCTGCCTGCAGGTGGTGTTCCGCCGCCGCATGGAATTCGACCCGGAACTGGCGCGCGAAGTCGAAGATCTTCGCCAGCGCGACCAGGTCACCGGCCTGCTCAATCGCCCGACGTTCATGCTGCAGGTCGAGGACGCGGTTGCCCAGGCGGGTCGCAGCGAGGGCCAGTTCGGCCTGCTGATGGTCGAACCGGACCACTACGCACGCCTGATCCCCGACATCGGCTTGGCCTCGGCCGATGCACTGATCGGCGCCCTTGCTGCGCTGCTGGCCGAGGTGGTGGGTGACGATGCACAGCTGGCGCGCTTTGGCGAGCACAGCTTCGCGGTGCTGCAGGCCGGCCCCTATGCGCAGACCGTGGCACTGGCAGAGCGCATCCGTGAGGCCTACGCCGCGCATGTGTTCAGCATCGGTGCGCGCTCGGCAACGGTGACCGTCAGCATTGGCGGCGTACAGGTGGGCGAGAAGATCGCCAGCATCGGACAGGTGCTTGCGCGTGCCAGCGAGTGCGCGCAGGCCGCTGCTGCGCTTGGCAACACCTGCCGCATCTTCGACCCGGCTGCGGTCGACCGGGTGGAAGAAGAGCGCGTACAGCGCTGGGTCACGCGTATCCGCGAAGCATTGGCCGGCGACGGCTTCCAGCTGCACTACCAGCCGGTGCTGAACCTGCAGGGCGAATCGCTGGAGCTGTACGAAGCGTATCTGCGGCTGGAACACAACGGCGAACTGCTGAGCCCGACCGCGTTCCTCGGCATCGCCGAAGAGCACGGCCTGCTGGCCGACATCAACCGCTGGGTGGTGTCACAGGCGATTGCCGTGCTGGGCGCGCGCGCGCGCGACGGGCATCCCACGCAGATGCTGGTGAAGGTGACCCCGGAGTCGTTCGACGACCCCAGGATGATCGCCACGTTGAACCAGCAACTGCAGGCCCATGGCGTGCCCGGTGAAAGGCTGTGGCTGCATGCGCCGGAGGCGAAGGTATTCACCCACCTGCGCAGCGCCCAGCAGTTCCTGGCCGATGTTGCTCCGCTGGGCTGCAGGATCGGCCTGGAGCAGTTCGGTTCGGGCCTGGATTCGTTCCAGCTGCTGGCGCACTTCCAACCGCAGTTCCTCAAGCTCGATCGTGGCTTCACCAGCGACCTGGCGGCGACCCGCGAGAACATCGACCGGGTCAGCCAGATCACCGCACGTGCGCAGGAGGCCGGCATCCGCACCATCGCCGAATTCGTCAGCGACGCCAATTCGATGACCCTGTTGTTCAGTGCCGGGGTGGACTACGTGCAGGGCGATTTCGTCGGTCCGGCAGCGCCGGCGATGAACTTCGAGTTTGGTTGAGCAGTTGCGCCGGGCCATGCGCGGCGCTACCTTTTGCTTCAGGTCAGATCGACCAGGTTGTCGATCTTCACGTCCGGGTTTACGTCGGCTTCGTAGTCGACGCCTTCCACACCGAAGCCGAACAGGCGCAGGAAATCGGCCTTGTAGCCGGCCAGGTCGCTGATCTCGTACAGGTTCTCGTTGGTGACCTGCGGCCACAGCGCGACCACTTCACCCTGCACGTCGGCCGCCATTTCCTTGTAATCGGCACGCAGGCGACCTTCTTCGTCGATCAGCGCGACCGTGTGGCCGTCGCCGTCAACCAGGTCATGGCGCAGGCGATCGACCGCCACGCCATCGGCGCTGCCGCCGTACAGGATGTCGTACAGCACATCGAGCTGTTCGATGCAGCCCTCGTGCGTGCCCTTGGCTTTCATCACCTTGAACAGCAGCGACAGGTACAGCGGCATGGTCGGGATGGCCGAGCTGGCCTGGGTGACCACGGCCTTCAACACCGACACGCGCGCGTCGCCACCGATCTTGGCCAGCGTCTCGCGCAGGCCCAGCACCTTGTCGTCCAGATCCTTCTTGGCCGCGCCGATCGAACCGTTCCAGTAGATCGCCTGGGTGATTTCTTCGCCCACGTAGGTGAAGGCGGTGGTGGTGCAGCCGTTGGCCAGCACGCCGGCATCGGCCAGCGCATCGATCCACATCTGCCAGTCTTCGCCACCCATCACCGCGACGGTGCCACTGATCTCTTCCGGGGTGGCCGGCTGCAGGTGGGTCTCGGTCAGCACTTCCTTGTCGGTGTCCAGACCGCGCAGGACGATCGGCTCGCCAATCGGCTTGAGCGTGGAGCTGATGATCTCGCCGGTCTTGGGATGCTTGCGGCGCGGCGCGGCCAGGCTGTAGACCACCTGGTCGACCTGGCCGAGATCGGCCTTGATCATCTCGATGGTCTTGGCCTTCACCTCGTCGGAGAACGCGTCGCCGTTGATGCTCTTGGCATACAGGCCGGCTTCGTCGGCGTACTTGTGGAACGCCGCCGAGTTGTACCAGCCGGCCGTGCCGGGCTTGGTCTCGCTGCCCGGACGCTCGAAGAAGATGCCCAGCGTGGCAGCGCCGCTGCCGAAGGCGGCGGTGATGCGCGCGGCCAGCCCGTAACCGGTCGAGGCACCGATCACCAGCACGCGCTTGGGGCCGTTCTGGATCGGCGGACGTGCGCGGATGTAGTCGATCTGCTGCTTGACGGCAGCGTCGCAGCCGGTCGGATGGGTGGTGACGCAGATGAAGCCGCGGACGCGCGGTTTGATGACCATGGAGACCTCGGGTTGGCAGGTGCGGCGCACGGGGCGCTCAGCAGGAATTCGGGTGCGCGCGTGCGCGCGAGTCGCAGGATCGTAGTGCGCGGGGGAAGATTGCACAACCGACGGCGGCGTAGGGTGAGGTTTCTTTTGCAGGGCTTGCAGCCCTGCACCTGCCGAGACCAGAGCAACGTCAACGTCAACGTCAAAAGCTGGGCTACCGAGGGCTGGCGGGGGGGGGGGGGGGGGGGGGGGGGGGGGGGGGGGGGGGGGGGCGGGGGGCGGGGGCGGTGGGGGGGGCCGCGAAGCGGCGGTTTTCTAGGAGCGGGTATGGGGGGCCCGCGGTTCGCGAAGCGAAGGGTGGTAGCGACAGCGCGCATGCGATGACGCGTACCAGGGCGCAGCCCCGCCAACAAAAAACCCCGCTTGCGCGGGGTTCTC